>NZ_JAAKZY010000058.1 GCF_011045015.1 Streptomyces scabichelini
GGGGCAGGGGGAGGGTGAGGGTGAGAGTGGAGAGGGCGGCTGGAGACTGACCGGACGCAAGAGCTTCGTCATCGACGGTACGACGGCCGATCTGGTCCTGGTCGTCGCCCGTACCGTCGGCGGTCCCTCGCTCTTCGCCGTCGACAGCACAGCGCCCGGCCTGACCGCCGAGCCCATGGAGACGCTGGACGCCACCCGGGCGATGGCCCGGCTGACGCTGGACGCCGTCCCCGCGACACGCGTCGGCGCGGACGGAGCCGGCGGCCGGATCATGGCGAAGGTCCTGGACATCGCCTCGGTCGGGCTTGCCGCCGAACAGGCCGGCGGCGCCCGCCGCTGCCTGGAGACGGCGGCCGATTACGCCCGTACCCGCCACCAGTTCGGCCGGTCCATCGGCTCCTTCCAGGCGGTCAAGCACAAGTGCGCGGACATGCTCGTCCAGGTGGAACTGGCCGAGGCCGCCGCCCGCGAGGCCGCCCGGCTCGCCGCGGAGGGCTCCCCGGACTTCCCCGTCGCCGCGGGCGTGGCACACGTGGCCTGCTCACGGGCATACATGTTCACGGCGATGGAGAACATCCAGGTCCACGGCGGCATCGGCTTCACCTGGGAACACCCCGCCCACCTGTATTTCCGGCGCGCCAAGTCCTCCCAACTCCTGTTCGGGGGCCCGGCGGTGTACCACGAGCGGTTGCTCGACCGGCTCGGCATCTGACCGAACCGCTGCGCCGCCCAAGCGCTCCGCTGGAAGCGCAGTCATGAGGCTGCGGGCCGGTGGGGGCTGGTCGCGCCCACGCGGCGGAAGCCGCATATCTGATACAGCCCCGCGCCCCTTACGGGGCGCGGTACCGGGCCGGGGCCGGCGATTCCGCGCGAAGCGAGTACAGGACCGGCAGGTGGGAGTCCCCGAACGGGAGCCGGTACAGGCCGTCTTCGCTCTGGCGGAGGAAGCCGCGGGGGTCGATCTCGGTGGCGACGTGTTCGCCCAGGTGCTGTGTGGTGAGGCCCGCTTCCGCGGCCGCGGTGACGATCTCACCGAGCGAGTACGGGTACTGGACGGTGTCCTGGGCCGGTGTCGCCAGGCCCGGCTCGGCGTAGGTTCCGGTTTCCGTCTCGTGCTGGGGCTCGCCCCCGCCGTAGGGCCAGTCGACGACCAGCGGATCGAGGGAGGCGACCGTCTGGAACGCCGGGTGCAGGTCCACCAGTACGAGGCTCCCGCCGGGCTTCAGTGCCATGGCGGCGCCGCGCATCCAGGCCTTGACGTCGGCGATCCAGCACAGCACCCCGTAGGTGGCGACGACCAGGTCGAAACGGCCTGCCAGCCGCGCGGGCAGCCGCTGGGTGTCGGCCTCGACGAAGGTGGCCTCGAGACCGGCTCGTCCGGCCAGCAGCCGCGCCCGCTCGATCGCCACCGGTGAGAAGTCGACACCGGTGACCCGGGCACCCAGACGAGCCCAGTTCAGCGTGTCCATCCCGAAGTGGCACTGCAGATGGAGCAGATCCTTCCCGGTGACGTCACCCGCGAGCTCACGCTCGACGGCATAGAGCGTCTGGCGCCCGGCGAGGAACGACTCGACGTCGTAGAACCTGTCCGAGGGAGTCGAACCGTGGATGCGGGCACGCTGGTCCCACAGCGCACGGTTCAGCGCGAGGCCGTCCTCGCCGTTCGGCATGGTTTCGGTCATGCGCTGAGAGTGGCACACAGCGAACACCTCGGCGGGCGGGTTCAGCCGCGCGCGGCCTCGCCCAGCAGTGCCTTCGCGATGATGACCTGCTGGATCTGGCTCGTGCCCTCGTAGATGCGGAACAGCCGGGCGTCGCGGTAGAAGCGCTCCACGGCGACCCCGCGCATATAGCCCGCGCCGCCGTGGATCTGCACCGCGCGGTCCGCCACCCGCCAGACCATCTCGCTCGCGAAGTACTTCGTGCAGGACGGTCCGATCTTGGTGTCCTCGCCCTCGTCGAAGCCCCGGGCCGCCTCCAGGACCGTGGCGCGTCCGGCGTAGTAGTCGGTCATCGAGTCGGCGATCAGGCCCTGGACGAGCTGGAAGGAACCGATGATCTTCCCGGACTGCCTGCGCGTGCTCGCGTACGCGACCGACTCGTGGACCAGGCGCTCCGCCATGCCGACCATCAGGGCCGAGATGTGCACCCTCCCGTGCGCGATACAGCCCATCGCCGTGGCGAAGCCCCGGTTCAGGCCCTCCTCGCCACCGACGAGGGCGCCGGCCGGTACGCGTACGTCGTCGAAGTAGACGTCCGCCGTCCAGGCGCCGAACTGGCCCATCTTGTGGTCCTTCGGCGCCACCGTGAGGCCCGGAGTACCGGCAGGGACCAGGAAGGTGGAGATGCCCCGGGTGCGCGGGGCGTCGGGGTCGGTGCGGGCGAAGACCATGAAGACGTCGGCGAGCGGGGCGTTGGTGATGTACCGCTTGGCTCCGTTGATCACCCACTCGTCGCCCTCGCGATGCGCCCGTGTGGTCAGCGTCGACGGGTCGGAGCCGGCGTCCGGTTCGGTGAGCGCGAACGACGCCAGTACGTCACCGGAGGCGATCCGCGGCAGCCAGTGCGCCTTCTGCTCCTCGGTGCCGCCGACCATGAGGACATGACCCGCGATGCCGTTGTTCGTGCCGAACATCGAGCGCAGCGACGGAGTGGTGTAGCCGAGCTCGAACATCAGCTGGGCCTCTTCGTACATCGAAAGGCCAAGACCGCCGTACTCCTCGGGCAGGGCGAAGCCGAAGAGCCCCATCTTCTTCGCCGCCTCACGGATGTCCGCCGGCATCTCGTCCGTCTCGTCGATCTCCGCCTCCAGCGGCACGACGCGTTCCCGGACGAAGCGCCGGACCTCGGACAGCACCGCGCCGAAGTCATCAGCGTCCATGTCGTCTCCCTTGACTGGCCTGGTTTCTGTGACTGGCCTGGTTCCTGTTCACTGATCTGCCTCGTCCGGCTGTTGGTCCGGCTGTTCGTCCGGCTTCTCTGCCGGCCGATAGCACGCGGCGAGCAGTGCCGCCGCGCTCGCCGCACCCACCCCGGCTGCCAGCAACGCGGGCCCCGGGCCCGAGCGTTGCCGCCTCAGCAGCCCGTCGACCGAGTACCGGCCGTTGCCGAGAGCGGCCAGCGCCACGGCAGCGCCGCCGACGACTCCGACGTACTCCCAGCCGCCCTTGAAGACGAAGAAACCCTTGCCCCGGTGGTCGGTCCGGGCCGCCACGGCCATCAGGCCGACGGTCGCCGCCGCGGGGAGCGGGTTCGCGGCGCCCAGGGTGAGGCCGACGCCCGCCGCCATCTCGGTTCCCGCCGCCATCCGCGCGTGCACTTCCGCGGGCTTCAGCCCGAGGGCCTCGAACCAGCCCGTGGTGCCTTTCAGACCACCCGGCCCCGAGACCTTGTTCCAGCCGTGTGCGAAGAGCATCGGGCCGAGTGTCGCGCGCAGCAGCAGCGCCGCGACGTCGCCGCCCCGGGCCTTCACTGGCCCACTCCGGTGGCCCGGCCCGCGGGAGCGGCACCGTACAACTGCGGTACGGCCTCGACGAGTTCCTCGGGAGTGAGGGCCTCACCTGACCGGCTGGGGTGCACACCGGCCACCGTCCAGCCCTGGAGGCGGTTGAGCCGGTTGCCCTCGATGCGCAGCACCTGGCCGGTCAGCCAGGACGAGGAGTCGGAGGCCAGGTAGACGACGACGCCGGAGGCGTTGGCGGGATCACCGGGGTCGAAGCCGTCGACGGCCGGCTGTGAGGTGCCGACCGCCAGGCCCTCGGTCATCCGCGTGGTCGCGATCGGCGAGATGGCGTTCGCGGTGACGCCGTAGCGGCGCATCTCCAGCGCGGTGACGACCGTGAGGCCGGCGATCCCGGCCTTCGCGGCGGCGTAGTTGGACTGGCCCTGGTTGCCGAAAAGGCCGGTACCGGACGTTGTGTTGATGACACGACCGGCGACGCGCTCGCCCCGCTTCGACGCCTCACGCCAGTACGCGCACGCATGCCGCGTCAGCGCGAAGGTGCCCTTGAGATGGACGGCGATCACCGCGTCGAACTCGGCCTCGCTCATCGAGAACAGCATGCGGTCGCGCACGATCCCCGCGTTGTTCACGACGATGTCGAGCCGGCCGAACTCCGCGACGGTGTCCGCCACCATCGCCTCGGTCGCCGCCCAGTCGGTGACCGAGCTGTGGTTGGCGATCGCCCGGCCGCCGAGCTTGGTGATCTCGGCGACGACCTCGTCGGCGGGGGAGTCGCCGGTCTGCTCGCCGTGCACGCCCGCGCCGGGGTCGTTCACCACCACTGCGGCCCCGGCCTCGGCGAGCGCCAGGCAGTGCGCGCGGCCGAGGCCCCGCCCGCCACCGGTCACGATCGCGACCTTGTCGTCGAGGATGCCCACGCCGTACCTCCAGATCAGCTGGATCAGTTGAATTAGCTTGCTTGCCTGCTGAGTCAGCTCAGTTCGCCGAGCACTTCGTCGGTGTGCTCGCCGAGCGTCGGCGCACCCGCCCGCGGTTTCTCGTCCACACCCCAGAAACCGACAGGTGTGGCCACCGTCCGCAGCGGCGGCGCGTCACCCATGCCGGGCTGTTCGACGAACGCCCCCACCGCCTCGGCCTGTGGATCCGCGGCGACCTCCGCCAGCGTCTGGACGGGCGCCCACCACACGCCCTCCGTGTCGAAACGCACCGCCCACTCGGCCAGCGGCAGCTTCGCGAACTCCTCGTCGAAGACAGCGATCAGCTCCCGTACGTGGCCGCGCCTGGCCTTGCCCGTCGCGAACCGTTCATCCGTCCCCAGGTCCTCGCGGCCGAGCGCCTTGATGACTCCGGGCCAGTGCCGGTTGCCCTCCAGACCGACCAGCCAGAACCAGCGTCCGTCGGCGGCCTGATAGCTGTTGTAGAGCGGGGATTCGTGCTCGGTACGCGGCCGGGTGCGACCGCGCTTGCCGAAGAAGTTCTGCAGCGCGAGATCGTTGCCGTTCGCATACGTCCCGGAGCGCAGCAGCGACACGTCCACCACTCCGCCCTCGCCCGTACGCGCCCGGCGCAGCAGCGCGGCCAGCACGCCCGCCACGAGATTGGCGGCGGCGGTACGGTCGCCGAGGCCGGGGCGGATGCCGGGCGGCGGCTCACCGGCCGGGTTCAGCATCGCGGCGATACCGGGTCGCGCCCAGAACGCGGAGACGTCGTAGCCGGCCCGGTCCCGCTCCTCGCCGGTCCAGCCGTAGCCCGTCAAAGTGCCGATGACCAGGCGGGGATGGCGGACACGTATCTCCTCCGGGGACAGGCCCAGACGCTCCAACGCGCCCGGACGGAGGTTGGTGACGAACACGTCGGCGCGCTCCAGCAGCCGCTCCAGCGCGTCCTTGCCCTCCTCGGACCGCAGATCGAGGACCACACTGCGCTTGCCCCGGTTGTCCGTCTCGAAGGGCGGCGCGCTGTCGATGTCCTGACCCACGTGCCGCAGCGTGTAGCGGTTCGGGTCACCGGTCGGCGCCTCCACCTTGATCACGTCCGCGCCCCAGTCGGCCAGCATGGTGGCGGCGGCCGGAGCCGCCACCCACATGCCCAGCTCGACCACGGAAAAGCCCTCCAGTGGCCGCACGGCCCCCACCTCCACACCGGTTCGAATCTGTCGGATCGGCCGCCGCACCCGTTTGGCCGCTACACCCGTTGGTCGCTGCACCCGTTGGCTGCTGCACCCGTTGGCTGCTACACGCCGCGGAACTCCCCGGGACGCCGCTCACGGAACGCCTTCAGCCCTTCGGCGCGGTCCTCGGTGGAGAACAGCACCGAGACGGTCTCCCGCTCGTACGAGATCGCCGTCTCCAGGTCCATGCCGACCCCGTAGTCGATCAGGCGCTTGCCCGCGGCGAGCGCGAGCGGCGCACCGGCGGCCAGCCGCGCGGCCAGCGTCTCGGCGACCTTCAACGCCTCACCGGGCTCGGCGAGTTCGTTGACCAAACCCAGGTCCCAGGCCCGCTGCGCGTCGATCGGCTCGCCGGTGAGGATCATCTGCTTGGCGATCGCCGGAGGCACAAGACGCGGCAGCCGCTGTGTGCCGCCCGCGCCCGGCAGCACGCCGAGCTTCATCTCGGGCAGCCCGAGCCGGGTGCCGTGTTCCGCCACTCGAAGATCACAGGCGAGGGCGAGTTCCAGACCGCCGCCGAAGGCGAATCCGTGCAGCGCCGCCACCGAGGGCTTGGGGAAGTCCTCCAGGAGCGCGTACGCCTCGGTCAGCCGCCCCACGAAGGCACGGAACTGCCCGGGTGTCGTGAACGACTCCATCTCGTCGAGGTCGGCCCCGGCCGAGAAGGCCCGGCCCGCCCCGGCCAGCACCAGCGCCCGGACCGCCTCGTCCTCGCGGACCCGCTCCAGCGCGTCCCGCAACAGGCCGACGGTCTCGGAGCCGATCGCATTGAGCCGGCTCGGCCGGTCAAGGGTGAACACGGCCAATCCGCCGCGTACTTCGACGCGCAGCACGCTCATCAGCTCAGCCCTTTCAGACCATCGTGAGTCCGCCGCTGACCGAGAGCGTCTGCCCGGTCATGTACGCGGCGTCGTCGGACGCGAGGAAGGCCACCGCACCGGCGATGTCGGCGGGCTGGGCGATACGGCGCAGCGGAATGGCCCGAGCCGTCGCCTCGTACATCTTCTGGCTGTACTCGGCGACCTGGCCGAGCAGCGCCGTCTCGGTCGGACCCGGACAGACGCTGTTGACGGTGATGCCGTGCCGGGCGACCTCCCGGGCCAGCGCCTTGCCGAAGGCGATGACGCCGCCCTTGGTCGCCGAGTACACGACCTCGCCGGAGGAGCCGACACGGCCCGCGTCGGAGGCGATATGGACGATCCGGCCGCTCTCGCGCTCGATCATCGGGTCGAGTACGGCCCGCGTCATGGTGATGGTGCCGCGCAGGTTGACCGCGATGATGCGGTCCCAGTCCTCCTCGCGGCTGTCGGTGAAACGCCCGATCACGTCGATGGCCGCGTTGTTCACCAGGACGTCCACCGGGCCCAGTTCGGCGCTCACGCGCTCGACGGCGGCGCTCACGGCCGCACCGTCGGAGATGTCCGCGCCGACTCCGGTCGCCCGCACGCCGTACCGCTCGGCGAGCTGGGCCGCGACCTTGTCGGCGGCCTGCGGGTCCAGGTCGCAGACGGCGACGGCGGTCCCTTGTGCCGCGAGCCGGTCGGCGATCGCCTCGCCTATGCCGCGTCCCGCTCCGGTGACGAGCGCCACCTTGTCCCGTCCGCTCACATGTCCTCCACCCGCAGCATCTTCGGTTCGCCTCCGGGGCGCTCTAAGCCGGTGTCGAGAGGCCGACCGTGCTCAACCCTTCGGGCCTCCGCGCGCTCGTCCTCTCGACACCGGCAGCGCCCCTACGGCTCCACTTACCCGGTACTCGTACTCGCCTGGCTGTCGATACAGCGCTATCGTATAACTACTTCAGTTAAATAAGCGAGATGTGCGAGTGGAGCCGAGCATGCGCCGTACCATCTTCACCGCGGAACACGAGCTGTTCCGGGGCACCGCCCGGACGTACTACCTGCGCGAATGCGCTCCGTACGCCGAGCAGTGGGAGCGCGATGGCCAGGTGAGCCGGGAGGCGTGGGCCGCCGCGGGCAAGGCCGGGCTCATCGGCTGGCAGTTCCCGGAGGAGTACGGCGGTCAGGGGCTGTGGGACTTCCGCTACAACGCCATCATGGCGGAGGAGATGCACGCCACCAGCTCGGTCGGCATCGGCCTCGGGCTGCAGAACGACGTCATCCCGCCCTATCTGATGCACCTCACCACCCCGGGGCAGAAGGCGCGCTGGCTGCCCGGAGTGATCAGCGGCGAGACGATCTGCGCGCTCGCCCTCTCCGAGCCGGGAGCCGGATCCGACCTCAAGAACATCCGTACCACCGCCCGCCGCGAGGGCGACACGTGGGTGATCGACGGCTCCAAGACCTTCATCACCAACGGCATCCTCGCCGACCTGGTCATCGTGGCCTGCAAGACCGACCCGGACGCCGGACACAAGGGCATCAGCCTGATCGTCGTCGAGCGCGGAACCGAAGGCTTCGAGCGGGGCCGCAAGCTCGACAAGGTCGGCATGAAGGCCCAGGACACCGCCGAACTCTTCTTCCATGGCGTCCGGGTCCCCGCCGGCAATCTCATCGGGCAGGAGGGGCGCGGCTTCTACCACATGATGGGCAACCTGCCGACCGAGCGGCTGGCCATCGCGGTCGCCGCGCTCGCCTCCGCCGAGCGGGCCTTCGAACTGGCCCTGGAGTACGCCAAGACCCGCACCGCCTTCGGCCGGCCCATCGGCGAGTTCCAGGCCAACCGCTTCGCCCTCGCCGACATCAAGGCCCAGCTCAACGTGGCCTGGGTCTATCTGGACGGCTGCATCATGGCGCTGGTCGAGGGCGAGCTGACGGCCGACGAGGCCGCCGCGGCCAAGTACTGGACCACCGAGACCGGCTGGCAGGTCATCGACCGCTGTATGCAGCTCTTCGGCGGCTACGGCTACGTCAATGAGTACGAGATCGCCCGCATCTGGCGGGACAGCCGGGTCCAGCGGGTGTTCGGCGGAACCTCGGAGATCATGCAGGAGATCATCGGGCGCTCGCTGGGACTGTGAGCACCTGGTGGATCCATTGACTGTCTTGGATAAATAGGTTAGCTATTTACCCGAGATGCGGTGACGGCTCGAGGAGGCATCCGTGGTCACGGTCGATGTGCAGTTGCACCAGGAGAGAGCCGAGCAGGACCTGCCGCTGCCGCGGCTCGTCATCGGCGGCAAGGACGTCACCGACACGAGCGGCGGACTCTACGAGCACCGGAACCCGGCGACCGGCCTGGTCCAGTCCCACATCCCGCTCGCGGGCCCCGCCGAGGTGGACCAGGCCGTGGCCGCCGCCCGGCAGGCCTTCGAGGTGTGGGGCACCATGCGCCCGGCCGAACGGCGCCGCCTGCTCACCCGCTTCGCGCAGTTGATCCGCGACCACATCGAGGACTTCGCGGCGATCTGCCCCCTGGAGAACGGCGTCTGCATAGGCGGCTGGGCCGAGAACGTGGGACCGCACGTCGCCGACTGGACCGAGTACTACGCCGGCTGGGCCGACAAGATCGAGGGCATGGTGGGCGCCGCCTACAGCCCGCACGAGAACGTCGAGTACACCATCGCCGAGCCGTACGGCGTCATCGGCCACATCATCACCTGGAACTCACCCGCGCTCTCGCTGGCGATGAAGGTCCCGCCCTCGCTCGCCGCCGGCAACACCGTGGTCATCAAACCGGCCGAGAACACCCCGTTCTCCGCGCTGCTCTTCGCCGACCTTGCCCGCGAGGCGGGTATCCCCGACGGCGTCATCAACGTCGTCACCGGACTCGGCGACGCGGGCGAGGCCCTGGTCTCCCACCCCGGCATCGACAAGATCTCCTTCACCGGCGGGCCCGCCACCGCGCGCCGCATCATGGAGACCGCGGCCCGCAGCCTCAAGCCCGTCCTGTTCGAACTCGGCGGCAAGTCCGCCAACCTGCTCTTCGCCGACACCGACCTGGACAGCGTCGTCCCGTACTGCGCCGCCTTCGCCATGAGCAACACCGGCCAGGGCTGCGCGCTCCCGACCCGGCTGCTGGTCGAGCGTTCCATCTATGACGAGGTCGTCGCGCGTGTGACCGGCGTCGTGGCGCATCTGCCCGTCGGCGATCCGCTCGAACCGACCACGTACATCGGCCCGTTGGTCAACGCCGTGGCCCGGGACCGGGTTCAGGACGTGATCGACAAGGCGATCGCCGGTGAGGCCGGCCGACTGGTGTACGGCGGGGAACGCATCGAGTCCGACGGGTACTTCGTGACCCCGACCGTGTTCGCCGACGTCGACAACCGCAGCGATCTGGCTCAGCAGGAGATCTTCGGTCCGGTCCTGGCCATCACCCCCTTCGACACGGAGGAGGAGGCGGTCGCGCTGGCCAACGACACCGAGTACGGACTGTCCGCCTACATCCAGTCCCGCGACATCGGGCGGGTCAACCGGCTCGTGCCGCGCCTCAAGGCCGGGACCGTCTACGTCAACCCCGGCCCCAACCCCATCACTTCGCCCGCGACGCCGTTCGGCGGCGTCGGCATCAGCGGATTCGGCCGCGAGGGCGGCAGGGCAGGGCTGGAGGAGTTCATCAGCGTCAAGGGCGTCGGGATCAGCCGTGCCTGACGCCGTGCCTGACGGAGCCTCACATTCAGGAGTGAGTTCAGTGAATCACGCCCGTCGTCTGACCTTCGGCGATCTCATCCGTGAGCACCGCCGCTCATACCCCGACGCGATCGCCCTGGTCGACGGCGAAGTCCGGCTGACCTGGCCGGAGTTGGACGAGCGCACCAACCGGCTCGCCGACGCGCTCACCGTCGCCGGGGTCGGACCCGGCGACCGGATCCTGTGGCTGGGCCAGAACTCGTTCCGGATCTGGGAGCTCCTCGGCGCCGCCGCGAAGACCGGCGCCATGGTCTGCCCCGGCTACTGGCGCTGGGCCGCCCCGGAGATGGCGTACGCGATCGAGGACTTCGACCCGCGCGTGATCGTCTGGCAGGACGAGGAGATCGGCGACACGGTCGCCAAGGCGCGGGCCGAACTGGGCAGCGACCACCGGGCGTTGTGGCTGCGCCACGATGCCGAGGGTGAGGGTGAGGGTACGTACGAATCCTTCCTCGCCACCGGTTCTCCCGAGGATCCTCAGATCGACGTGGACCCCGACTCCGCCCTCCTCGTCATCTACACCGCGGCGATCAGCGGGCGGCAGTCCGGCTCCATGCTCTCCCACCGCAATCTGCTCGCGATGGGCGCGAGCGCCGCCTGGATGGGCGACATCGGCCAGGAGACCGCCTTCCTGGGCGCCGGGCCCATGTTCCACATCGGCAACTACCAGTTCTGGGGCGTCCCCGCCTTCGTGCACGGCGGCAAGAACGTCGTCGTCCGCCGCGTGATCGCCGAGGAACTGCTCCCGCTGCTGGCCGCCGAGCGCTGCACACACGCGTATCTGATGCCCCCGACCATCGCGCAACTCGTCGCGCTCAACCGCGAAGCCGGCCACGACCTGTCCCACCTGCGAGCGAGCGTCGCCGCACCGGTGTGGGAGGGCACGGTGCCCACGGACACCAGCCGTTTCACCCGCAACGGCGGCGGCGAGGGCCGCGGCTACGGGCAGACCGAGGTGACCGGGTTCGCCGTCACCGGAGCCTATGGCGGGACGGGCGCGGGCAATGCGGGACGGCCGGGGCCGTTCACCGCCGTACGCATCCTTGACAGCGGTGGCAAGGAGTGCGCGGTCGGCGAGGCCGGCGAGATCTGCGTCCGCGGCGACCTCGTGCACCTCGGCTACTGGAACCGGCCCGAGATCAACGAAGAACGCTTCCGCTTCGGCTGGTGGCACACCACGGACCTGGGGCGCCGGGAGGCGGACGGCACCATCAGCTTCCTCGGTACGACGACCCGCATGCTCAAGTCCGCCGCCGAGAACATCTTCCCCGCCGAGGTCGAGAACTGCATCGAGTCGCACCCCGCCGTCAAGGAGGCCGCCGTCATCGGCGTCCCGAACGAGCGCTGGGCCCAGGACGTCAAGGCCGTCGTCGTCCTGCGGGACGACACCGAGGTCACGGCCGAGGAGATCATCGAGCACTGCCGGGCCCGTATCGCCTCGTACAAGAAGCCCAAGACGGTGGAGTTCATCGACGCCCTGCCCCGCACCGGCGGCTACGCCAAGGACTACGACGCGCTCGACGCCCGGTTCGGCGGCGGAGGCTACCCCGGCGGCGACACACTGGGCGCGGGACGGTGACACCGTGACCGGCCGTCAGCCCGTCGTCGCGGGTGTGTACGCCACGGAGCAGGCCCTGTCCCTTCCTCATCGGGATGCCATGGACCTCGCCCTCGAAGCGGTGCGGGGTGCGGTGGCGGACGCCGGTCTGGAGCTGTCGGACATCGACGGGGCGCAGGTCGACTGGCCAGGACCCGGCGGCGTACCGGGCGAGGGCAGTTCCTGGGCCCGCATGCTGGGCCGGGACCTGCGCTGGACCAGCGACTCGATGCTCGACAACGCGGGCTCCCGGGGCCTGCTGAAGGCGGCGGCCGCCGTGCGCGCCGGGTTCGCGGACACCGTCGTGGTCGGCGGCTGCAAGCTGGTCTCGCGCGGCGTGGGACCGGTCGGCGCCGGCGTACCGCTGGAGTTCACCGACGTCTGGGGCAGCTATGTCGTCGCCCAGTTCGCGCTGGTGGCGGCCCGGCGCATGCACGAGTACGGCACCACCTCCCGCCAGCTCGCCGAGGTCGCCGCCACGATCCGCAACAACGGCACCACCAACCCCGAGGCGATGATGTACGGGCGTGGCCCCTACACCGCCGACGACGTACTCGCCTCCCGCATGGTCGCCACCCCCTTCCACCTCCTGGACTGCTGCATCGTCGGCGAGGGCGGCGCCGCGCTCGTGGTCACCACCGCCGAACGGGCCCGCGACCTGCCGCACCCGCCGGTCGCCGTGCTCGGCGGCGCGATGGAGTACCACCAGGCCGCGTACGCCAATCCGGCGCTCCACCGCGAGGTGGGGATGCTAGGCCGCGACGCCGCCACACGCGCGTACGCGATGGCCGGGATCGGCGCACACGACGTGGACGTCTTCTCCCTCTACGACCCCAACTCCTTCGAGATCATCCGGCAGTTGGAGGCCCTGGGGCTGTGCGGCGAGGGCGAGGGCGGGCCGCTGGCCGCGAGCGGGGCCATCGCCGTGGGGGGCAAGCATCCCGTCAACCCGGACGGCGGCTGTCTGTCGTACGCGTGGAACGGCACCCAGCAGATGACGCTGAAAGTCGTCGAAGCGGTACGGCAGTTGCGCGGCACCGCCGTGCACCAGATCACGGACGCGGAGCTGGCCGTCGTCGGCAACGCCGGGTCAGGGGCGCAGCACTACGAGATGAGCGTGCTGGGGAGGACCCGATGAACGGCAGGCCTGTTCCGGTGCCGACGGAGTTGTCGGAGCCGTTCTGGGCGGCGGCCCGGCGCGGCGAACTGGTCATCCCGTACTGCCCTTCCTGCGACCTGCGGTTCTTCGTGCCGGAGCCCGCATGCCCGGGATGCATGTCACGGGACTGGCGCTATGAGCCGAGCGCGGGCCGGGGGACCGTCTACTCGGTGACGGTGGTGCACCGAGCGCCCGGTCCCGGCTTCGACACACCCTTCGCGCTCGCCGTGATCGACCTGGACGACGGCGGCACCCTGCTGTCCCATGTGGACGCCGGCGACCCGGACGGCGTCGTCATCGGCCTGCCCGTCCGCGTGGACTTCCGCCCCTTCACGGACGAGATCACCCTGCCTTATTTCGTACCGAACCTGCCCTGAGCTGCCGCCGATCGCCATCGGGTCACATTTCAAACACCGAAAATCACTAAGTGTATTGAGATGACTCTTTTAGGCGATAGCATCTGCGCGTCATCGTGCGGGCCCATAGGAGCGGCCTGTCACTCCTAGCATCACTGGGGACCTCAGTGGCAGTGCATGCGCGTGCGTCAAAGAGGCAAGACCCTCAAGGCTTTACGGAGAAACCTCAAGGCCCTACGGAGAAAGTCGTCAGACGGCAGCTGTCCCTGCGGACGGTTCTGCTCATCCTCGCGCTGGTGCCGAGCGTGACCCTGCTCGCCCTCTGGGCGACGACCTCCGCGCAGTTGTACGGGGACTGGCGGCAGCAGAAGGAACGCAACGACGCGTCCACCCAGGCCGCACGTCCGATCATGGCCGCCTTCTTCAGCCTTCAGGAGGAACGACGGCTCAGCGGTGCGGCGCTGGCCGATCCGGGGGCCTACCGGACGGAGTTGCGCAAGCAGCGCCTGCGCACCGACGCGACGGTGAAGAGCGTCCAGGAACTGCCCGGCAGCGGGTGGAGCGCCCCGGACGACATTCGCCGCAACGTCGAAGAGGTCGGCAGGGATCTGCGCCAACTGGCCGACTACCGGGCCGGGGTGGACCAGCGGACCGCTTCCCAGCAGCAGACGTTCGACCGCTACACCGGCCTCATCTCCACCGACCTAGAGCTGTTCACCGTACTGAGCCATGTGGGTCTCGCCGAGATCGAGTACCTCGCCAAACCGGCCATCGACTCGGTCTGGGGCATGGAGATGATCTCGCGCGAGAACGCCCTGTTCACCCGCGGCTCGGTGACCGGACGACTCTCCGGCGCCGAGCGGGGCCAGCTGGCGGGATGGATCGGCGCCCAGCGGTTCATCTACGACAACAAGGTCGTGGCGCTCCTCCCCGATGACCAGGCCAAGCAGTACCAGGAGCTGATGGCGGGCGACACGTGGAAGGGGAAGACCTCGGTCGAGCAGGACGTGCTCCGCGGCGTCGCTTCCGGGTCCGGCTCGGACGCGTTCCCCGCCAAGCTCGGCAAGACGTGGAGCGCCGGTGTCGGAGAGATCACCGGGCGCCTCCAGGAACTCAACGCCGCCTACTCGACCACCCTGACCGCGGCCACGGACAGGGAGCTGGAGGCGATGGTGACGCGGCTGATCGCCGCGAGCGTGCTGGGTGCGGTGGCCGTGATCGTCGTCGTGCTGGTCAGCGCGCTGCTCACCCGTATGCTGCGCCGCCGGATCTTCGCCCTGCGGCAGGCCGCCCTGGATCTGCAGACCCGGATGCCGGACGTGGTCGACCGCATGCGGCGCGGAGAGCCCGTCGACCCGGACGCCGAACTCCCGCCGATCCAGCACGGCCAGGACGAGCTCGGCCAGCTGGGACAGGCGCTCAACCAGGCCCGCCACAGCGCGCTGGACACCACGATGGCTCAGGTCGGACAGTTCCGCGGATTCGAGAAACTGCTCCAGCGCATCGCCCGCCGCACGCAGCTGCTCATCGGCCTCCAGATGAAGAAGCTCAGCGAGCTGGAGCGCCGGCACGAGGACCCGGAGGTCCTCGAGGGCCTCTTCGACCTCGACCATCTGACCGCCCGCCTGCGGCGATACGAGGAAAACCTGGTGATCCTCGGCGGCGGTCAGCCGCAGCGGCGCTGGCGCAAGCCCGTACTGGTACTTGATGTGCTCCGCTCGGCACAGAGCGAGGTGCAGGACTACCGGCGGATCCAGATCGAGGTCGAGGGCCAGGTCTGGCTGTCCGAGCGCGCGGTCGGCCTGGTGGTCCATGTGCTCGCCGAACTCATGGAGAACGCGGTGGGGTTCTCCAGGCCGCCGACCCCGGTGGAGGTGTACGCGGCCCGGGTGGGGCGCGGTCTCGCGGTGGAGATCGAGGACCGCGGCATAGGAATGACCGCCGAGGAGTACGAGGAGGCGAACCGGCTGATGGCCGAGCCGCCCCGTATGGACGTCATGTCGCACGCGGACGACGTCAGGCTCGGCCTCTATGTGGTCGCGCGGCTGACGCAGGTGCTGGGCATCCAGGTGGAGCTGCGGCCCTCGTCGTTCGGCGGCACCCGGGTGGTCGTGCTCATCCCCGTCGAACTCGTCGTCGAGAGTCCCGAGAGTTCCGAGAGCCCTGAAGGAACCGGGACAGGGACCGGGCCCGGGCCGGACCGCGCCGGCGTTTCCGTCTGGCCGACCCCGGACCTGGTGGTGGCGACCCTGCCGACCGCCGCGCACGGGCCGGCCGCTGCGCACGGGCCACCCCCGCACGTCAGCCGTGCCGAGACGAGCCACGTCGGCGTGACCGGGTCCGCCGCCGCGGTCCGGAACGGGCCGTGGTTCGGGTCGCCGCCTCCTGCCGATGTGCAGGGCGGCCCACCGCCGGTGAACGCCCCGGAGATGGTCGAACCGCTGCCCAAACGAGTACGCATGGCCAGTCTGGTCGACGAACTGCGGGACCCGGCCGCGAGTGTGCGGGCACATCCGGCCGACGTGGGGACGGAGCGGACGGAGCACCGGCTGTCCGTGCCGCCGGCCCGCTCCGGTGCGACGATCGGCGCGTTCCAGCGTCAGTCCCGGATGGCCCGGCAGGGCGCTCTCCACGGAGAGCACGGCACCGGAGTCCACGGCCCGGGAGAGCACGGTCCCGGAGAGCACGGCCCCGGAGAAGACAGCGCCGAAGACCTCGGTGCACGAGGCCATGGTCCCGGCGGTCACGGCCCCGGCGGCCACGGCTCCACCGAAGTTCTGCCGCTCCAACGACGGATCCCTACGGAAGACTGACCCATGACACAGCGAACGACTCCCGCACAGCGGACGACGGCCACCCTTCAGGACCTCGACTGGCTGCTGGACGGCCTCGTCGAACAGGTCCCCGGCACTCAGCACGCCATCGTGCTGTCCGACGACGGGCTGGTGGTCAGCCAGTCCCGCTCCATCGCGCGGCGCGACGCCGAGCGGCTCGCCGCCGTGGCCACCGGCCAGCAGAGCCTGGCCCGGGGCGTCGGGACCCTGTTCGGCGGGGGTTCGGTGCACCAGGTGATCGTCGAGATGACCGACCTGTGGCTCTTCATCTCCGCCGCGGGCAGTGGCACCCACCTGGCCGTCGTGGCGTCTCAGGAGGTCGACGCCGAGCTGATGGCCGTGGCCATGCACCAGCTCATGCAGCAGGTGGGACGGCGACTGGGCGCCGAGGCGCGCCTCGGTCCCGCTCCCGAGGGCGGTGTACGTGAGTGAGCCACTGGATGGACGAACTGGGGTCGGACGACGCGGAGGCGCTGTCCGTACGGCCGTACACCATCACCCGGGGCCGGACGGCTCCGGCACGCGATGACCTCACCCTCATCACCCTCGTGACGACCGCCGAACCTGAACCGGGCCGGACCGGTTCCCGCGGTCTGCAACCCGAGCACCGCGCGATCCTCCAGCAGTGCCGCAGACCCTCGGCGGTGGCCGAAATCGCCGCCGAACTGGATCTGCCCGTGTCGGTGACGAAGATTCTGATCGACGATCTGGTCGTGCTCGCCAAAGTGACGACACGTCCGCCGATCGCCATGGCGGCAGGAAGCGAATTGGACATGACAGTTCTTCAGGCGGTGAGAGATGGTCTTCGCCGACTTTGACCTGGCCGACGACACCCGCATGGGCGCGGCCCCCGCGGCGGTCAAGATCCTCGTTGCCGGCGGCTTCGGCGTGGGCAAGACGACCCTGGTCGGCGCGGTGAGCGAGGTGACGCCGCTGCGCACCGAGGAGTACCTGACCGTCGCGAGTGTGGGCGTCGACGACGTCGGAGGCATCGAGAACAAGTCCACCACCACGGTGGCGATGGACTTCGGCCGTATCACCGTGCATCCCCGGCTGGTGGTCTACCTGTTCGGCACGCCCGGCCAGGAGCGCTTCTGGTTCATGTGGAACGACCTGGTGCACGGCGCCCTCGGCGCGGTCGTCCTGGCCGACACCCGACGCCTGGAGTCCAGCTTCGCGTCCATCGACTTCTTCGAGAGCCGTGGCGTTCCCTTCGTGGTCGGCGTCAACTGCTTCCACGGCCGCATGGACCGCACCGAGGAGGAGGTCCGTGAAGCACTGACCCTCGGCCCGGGAGTTCCCCTGGTGATGGGGGACATGCGCCAGAAGACGGTGGGCCGCGATCTGCTGCTCGCCCTGGTCGAGCATCTCATCGCCATCTCGATAACCTAGCTTAAATAGTTATCTAATAGAGTACGATGGTCCTCGCCGGTGTTCGAGCGCTCTGTCCTGCGGGCCGGGCGGGAGGTGGGGCCAATGGTGAGTGCGTCGGATGGTCGCCGCGGTGGTGGGGTGAACGGCGTCCGCGTGCGGGTCCCCAAGATGGCCGAGCTGGTGGCCGCCCAGCTGCGCCGCAAGATCGTGCGCGGGGAACTGGCGGAGGGGGAGGCGCTGCCCGCCGAGTCGGCGCTGATGGCGGAGTTCGCCGTGTCGCGGCCCACGCTGCGCGAGGCCTTCCGGGTGCTGGAGTCGGAGTCGCTGATCAGTGTGCGCCGGGGCGCGCGGGGCGGGGCCCGCGTCCAGATTCCCGAGCAGACGGTGGCCGCCCGTTACGCGGGCGTGGTGCTGGAGTACCGGGGCACGACCCTCAAAGACGTCTACGACGCCCGTACGGTGCTGGAGGCGCCGTGCGCCGGACTGCTCGCCGGGCGGCGCACGGACGAGGACCTGGAGCGACTGCGGGCCGCGGTCGCCGAGGCCGAGCTGCTGATGGACGACCCGTCGGCCTTCATCCGCGCCCATATGGAGTTCCACGCCCTGGTGGTCGAACTCGCGGGCAACGAGACGCTGGCCGTACTGGGCGGCATGGTCCGCCACATCATCGACCAGGCGAACTGGTCCCACGTCGACCTCGACGCCGGCAGCCCCGAGAACATCCGGGCCAACCGCCGGGGCTTCCGCGCCCATGTCGCACTCGTCGACCTGATCGCGGCGCGTCGCGCGGAGGCCGCGGAGGAACTGTGGCGGGTCCATCTCCAGGAGGCCGAGGACTATCTGCTGCAGAACAGATCCATGACGACGGTGCTGGACCTGCTCGGCTGAGGGGACCCGCTCGGACGTCGAAGAGCAAGCTCAGGCATCGGGGGCCGTGTAGACGCGTTCCCCCTCCACGAAGGTCTCCAGGACCCGGGTGGCCGCGATCTCCTCGGGCGGCCCCGTGAACGGGTCCCGGTCGAGGACGACCAGGTCGGCCGCCTTGCCGACGGTGAGGCTGCCGGTGAGGGCGTCGAGCTGGTTCACGTAGGCGCTGCCCGCCGTGTACGCGGCGATGGCGGCACCCAGGTCGAGGCGCTGTTCGGGCAGGAACTCGGGGGTGCCCTCGGGTGCGTTCGGGGAGACGCGGTTGACGGCGACATGGAGGGCCTGGAGCGGGTCGGGGCTGCTGACCGGCCAGTCGCTTCCCGCGGCGAGCGTCGCCCCGGCGCGCAGCAGATCTCCGAACGGATACTGCCGGGTGCCGCGTTCGGGGCCCAGGAACGGCAGGGTCAGTTCGTCCATCTGCGGTTCGTGGGCGGCCCACAGCATCTGCAGGTTGGCGGTGGCGCCGAGCGCCCGGAACCGCGGTATGTCGTGCGGGTGGACCACCTGGGCGGCCTGCACGGCGTCGAGCGCTTCGCGCACGGCCCGGTCACCGAGGGCGTGGAAGTGGACCTGGAAGCCGAGTGCGTCGAGCTCGGTGACGTACTTCTTCAACTCGCCGGGGTCGACGAAGCTGATGCCGCTGGTGTCAGAGACACAGCCGCAGCCGGAGCCGGTGAGGTACGGGTCGAGCATGGCGGCGGTGTGGTTCTCGGCGATGCCGTCCTGCATGATCTTCACCGTGCCGGCGTGGAACCGCCCCTTGCTCAACTCCGCGCGCCGCGCGACGAGTTCGGGGATCTGCTCGGCGCCGCGTTCGCGGTCCCACCACAGTGCGCCGACGACGCGGGCGGTGAGGAGTCCCCGGTCCAGGAGCGCGTGGTAGGCGGGTGCCGGGTCGGTCATGTTGGCGTAAGCGCCGATGATGGCGTCCTGCCAGGCGGTGACACCGTGGGAGTGCAGTACGGCCTGCGCCCGTAGCAGCGCGGCCAGTTGTTCCTCGGGCGTGGGATCGGGCACCAGTCGGCCCACGAGGTGGACGGCGCCCTCCTGGAGCATGCCGGTCGGGTTGCCCTCGGCGTCGCGTTCGATCCGGCCGTCGGCGGGGTCCGGGGTACGGGCGTCGATGCCGGCCCGCTCCAGCGCCCGGGTGTTGACCCAGGCGCCGTGGTGGTCCCGGTTGGGCAGGAAGACGGGCCGGTCGGGGACGATCGCGTCGAGGGCGGCGGCGCTCGGCGTGCCGCCGGGGAAGGCCTCCAGGGACCAGCCGCCGCCGGTGATCCATTCGGCCTCCGGGTGCTCGTCGGCGTACCGACTGATGCGCCGCAGGTACTCGGCGGGGTCGACGGTGTCGGCCAGATGGCACAGACCGAGTTCCAGGCCCGCGCCCTGCGGGTGCACATGGGCGTCCTGGAAGCCGGGCAGCAGCAGCTTCCCGGCGAGATCGACGACCTCGGTGCGCGGCCCGATCAGCGCGTGCACCTCGTCGTGGCCGACGGCCGTGATCCGCCCGCCGCGCACGGCCACGGCGGTGGCGCGGCTGCGGGCGGGATCGACGGTGTGGACGGTTCCGCCGGTGAGGACTAGGTCGGCGGGGCCCGTGACCTGGGACTGCGACATGGGGGTGAACTCCATGGAGGGGGTGTGGTGAAGGGGGCGGTGATTCAGACGGTCGTGGATTCAGACGGCTGTGCGGTCCATGGGGAGGGTGAGGACGTCGGCGTCGGTGCCGCGTCCGGTGGTGAAGTACGGCGAGCGGCGGACGTACTTGGCGACCGCGGCCATACCGAGGCCGGCGAGGATGATGACAGCGGGCAGGGAGAACATGAACCACCCGTTGTCGGGGCTCAGTTCGAAGTGATCGCTCATGGTCAGGTACGAGTATCCGAGATAGCCGCCGAGGATCAGCAGCACCGGACCGGACACGGCGGGCACGCCCACGGCGAGCACGGCCGTACGCGGCCCGTCGAGGAGGCGGTCGACCGCACCGTCTGCGCCGCCCGCACCTCCTGGCGGAACCGGGCCCGGAACGTGCGGTCCTCGGCGTGCTCGGCCCGCACCACCTTCACGGCCAGCCGCATACCGGTGCCCGCCTCGGCGAGATAGACCTCGCCCATGCCGCCCGCGCCGAGTCTGCCCAGCAGGACGTACGGGCCGATTCGCCGAGGATCCACAGTGCGCAGCGCCTGCATCCCGTACCCCCCTGATCGCTCATGCGATGCGTACGGCCGCCGAGCCGAGCGTATCCGCTGAGTGTGCGTCAGGGCAGGGGGAGCCGGGACGTCCGAGGGCCCGTCCGCCTCTCGCGAACAGGTACCGCAAGACCAGGCCGGGCCTCAGCTGTTGCGCAGCTCCTGCACGATCGGCTCCCACACCTCGGCGTCGATGTCGTACGCCGCGTAGAACGACACCCGGTCGACCAGCGCCCCGTACCTCCGGCGGATCTCCGCGGCCACCCGCTCCGGCTCCGCCACCACCGCGAAGGCGTGCAGGACCTCGTCGTCGACGAGGCCGCCCATGGCCTCCCACTTGTCCTCGCGGGAGGACTTCGACAACGCGTACAACTCGTCGCCGAGTTCGCCCCAGCCGTGCAGTTCAAGGACGCCCCGATACGCGGGCGTGCTGCCGTAGAAGGCGATCTGGCGCCGGGTGCCGTCCACCGCGCGGGCCAGCTCCTCCTCCGTGCGCCCGGTCGCGGTGAGCAGGAGATGGCTGACGGAGAAGTCCGAGCGCGTCCGGCCGGATCGCACGAGACCGGCCTCGACGGTCGGCAGGGTGACCTCGCGCAGATACCGCTCGGTGGTGAAGCCGTGCGCGAGGAGTCCGTCCGCCACCTCGCCGGCCACCCGGGTCATCGACTCCCCGACGGCGGCCACGTACACCTTCGGCGCACCGGCCGGGGCGGGCGGGGGAGAGAAGAAGGGGGCCATCAGGGTGTGCGTGTAGAAGTCGCCGCGGAAGTCCAGCTTCTCGCCGTCGTTCCAGGCGGCCCAGATGGCGCGCAGCGCGCACACGTACTCCCGCATCCGGGCCGCGGGCCGGCTCCACGGCATCGAGAAGCGCCGCTCGATGTGCGGCTTGATCTGGCTGCCGAGACCGAGCGAGAAACGCCCGCCGGAGTAGGCCTGCAAGTCATGTGCGGTGTACGCGAGTTGCATGGGGGAGCGGGCGAAGGCCACCGCGATGGCCGTGCCGACCTCGAGCCGGTCGGTGTGCTCGGCGGCGAGCAGCAGCGGCAGGAACGGGTCGTGCTTGGACTCCGAGGCCCACAGTCCGTCGTACCCGGCCTTCTCGTGGTGCCGGGCCTCCTCGGTCACCTCGGCGGTGCCCCACACGTTCAGCTTGCCGTCCACCTTCATGCGGATCCTCCGACGATGTCCAGGTCCAAACCGATGCGCCGCGCGAGCAGTTCCCGGTGGTACGCCGGGTCGCCGAAAAGTAGTTGCGAGGTCTTCGCCCGCTTCAGATACAGGTGGGCGGGGTGCTCCCAGGTGAAGCCGATGCCGCCGTGCACCTGGATGTTCTCGGAGGTGGCCAGCAGACAGGCGTCGGAGCAGAACGCCTTGGCCAGGCTTGCCACGGCGGGCAGCTCCGGGTCCTCGCCCTCGGCCGCGAGCAGCGCGTAGTGCGCGGCGGCCCGCGCCGACTCCACCTCCAGCAATACATCGGCCAGGAGATGCTTCACGGCCTGGAAGGAGCCGATGGGCCGCCCGAACTGCTGCCGCACCTTGGCGTACTCCACCGCCATGTCGAGCGCGCGGCCCGCGACCCCGACCTGTTCGGCCGCCAACGCCACCACGGCACGGTCGAGGACCTCCCTCACGAGCTGCCATCCGTCGCCGTGCGTACGCAGCCGCGTCGCAGGCACCTCGTCGTACTCAAGCCGTGCCTGCCGCCGGGTCGGATCCATCGTGGGCAGCGGCTCACGGGTCAGGCCGGCCGCGTGGCCGTCCACCCAGAAGATCCCCATACCGTCATCGGTCCGCGCGACAGTGAGGACGAGATCGGCGGTCGCCCCGTCCAGTACAAAGGTCTTGTGGCCGCTCAGCAGCCAACTCCCCGCCGATTCCCGGGCGGTGAGTCCCACACCCTCGGCGTCCCAGCGGGCGGAGTCCTCGCTCAGCGCCAGGGTCGCGACCAGTTCACCGGCGGCCAGGCCCGGCAGCAGCCGCTTGCGGGCCTCCTCGTCGTCCGAGCGAAGCAGCGTGGTGGTGGCCAGGACGGCGGAGGCGAGGAACGGGGTGCAGGTCAGTGCCCGGCCCAACTCCTCCATCACGACGCCCACTTCGACGAGTCCGCAGCCCGCGCCCCCGTACTCCTCGGGGATCGCGAGCCCCTGAAGACCCAGCTCCGAGCCCATCCGCCGCCACAGCGCCCGGTCGAAGCCCTCGGGCGCCTCCATCAGCCGCCGCACCTCCGTCTCGGGCGAGGTGTCCGCCAGGAACGCCCGTACGGTGCGCCGCAGTTCCTCCTGCTCGTCGCCGAACGCGAAGTCCACGTGACCATTCCTCTCCGGTTCAGCGTGCGGCGCGCGCCGCGATGATCTTCTCGACGATCGCGATGTGGTCCGGCGCGTGCATGCTGTCCTGTTCCGCGAGCAGAGCCGGTTCCAGTACGGCGGCGATGGCCTGCTCCAGATGCAGGTTCACCGCACGCTTGGTCTCCCGCAGTGCCTGGACGGGCAGCGCGGCCAGCCGCCCGGCGAGGTCCATGGCCTCGGCCATGAGCTTGTCGTCCGGCACGACACGGTTGACGATGCCCAGCCGGACCGCGTCCTGCGGGGACACGCGGTCGCCCAAGAAGAGGAGTTCCTTCGCCCGGGCCAGACCGACGATCAAGGGGAGTACGAGCGCGCCGCCGTCGCCCGCGACCAGACCGACCTGGACATGCGGATCGGCGATATGGGCGCCCTCGGCGATCAGGACGAGGTCGCTGAGCAGGGCGAGGCTGCAGCCGAGGCCCACCGCGGGTCCGTTCACCGCCGCGATGACCGGGAGTGGGCAGCGGACCATGCCCAGGATGATCCGCCGGGCCTCGTCGACGTTCTGCTCCCGGAAGGCACTGTCCCGCTGGACCCGGGTCATGATGTCGAAGTTGCCTCCGGCGCTGAACGCACGCCCGCGCCCGGTGAGCACCACCACCCGTGCCTCCGGGTCGGCCGCGACGGTGTCCCACACCGACGCGAGCCCCGAATGCAGCTCCTCGCTCATCGAGTTGAGCTGGTCCGGCCGGTTCAGCTCGATCAGCCGGACCGGCCCGCGGGCCGTCACCACCAGATCCGTCATCGCCACCGCCATCAGCCAGGAGAGAGTCATCAATGAGTCAGTAGAGTTGAATGCTATAACTAATTAAGCTGACTGGGAACCGTCACGGTGATCGACCGCGGAGGACGCGCATGCCGGAGCAGGAGTACGAGACCGTACGAGCCGAAGTGGCGGACCGCATTCTCACCGTCACGCTCAACCGGCCGGAGAAGCTGAACGCCTTCAGCCCGCAGATGATGCGGAACCTCATCGACGTACTGGACTCCGCCGACGCCGACGACGACGTACGCGTGATCGTCGTGACCGGCGCCGGGCGGGGCTTCTGTGCGGGCGCCGACGTCAGCTCCGGCGGCGGCTCCTTCGACCACCGCAGGGCAGGTGCCTGGCACCGTGACACGGGCGGTCAGGTGGCCCTGCGGCTGTTCTCCTGCACCAAGCCGGTGATCGCCGCGATCAACGGCCCGGCGGCGGGCGTGGGGGCGAGCATGACGCTGCCGATGGACATCCGGCTGGCGTCCGCCTCCGCGAAGTTCGGCTTCGTCTTCGCGCGCCGCGGCATCGTGCCGGAGTCCGCCGCGAGCTGGTTCCTGCCGCGGGCCGTGGGCATGCAGCGGGCCATGGAATGGGTGGCCACGGGCCGCGTCTTCGGCCCCGACGAGGCTCTGGCGGCCGGGCTCGTCCGCTCCGTCCACCCGCCGGAGGAACTGCTCCCGGCGGCGTACGAACTCGCCCGTGAGATCGCCCGGAACACCTCGGCGGTCTCGGTCGCCCTGTCCCGGCAGATGATGTGGCGCATGCTCGGCGAGCCCCACCCCATGACCGCGCACCGGCTCGACTCGCGGATCATGAGCCAGATCGGCGGCGGCCCGGACCCCACGGAGGGCATCGAGTCCTTTCTCGCCAAGCGCCCGCCGGAGTTTCCCGGACGGGTCAGCAAGGACATGCCGCCGGTCTATCCGTGGTGGCAGGACGAGGAGTTCCGCCCCTTCGGGGAGCGGGGAGGGGAGAACGTATGACGGACTTCGACTACATCGTCGTGGGCGCGGGCTCCGCGGGCTGCGTACTCGCGAACCGCCTCTCCGAGAACCCGAGAACCACCGTGCTGCTGATCGAGGCCGGAGGCAGGGACTCCAGCCCGCTGATCAAGATGCCCAAGGGCTTCGGCAAGCTGCTCGGAGACCCCCGGTTCACCTGGCACTACCCCGTCGAGCCGGTGGGCCCGAGCCGTCGCGTCGAGCAGTGGGCCCGGGGCAAGGCGCTCGGCGGATCGAGCTCCGTCAACGGCATGGTCTACAACCGCGGTGACCGCGCCGACTACGACGAACTGGAGCGGCTCGGCAACCCCGGCTGGGGCTGGAACACGATGCTGCCCGTCTTCAAGCGCATCGAGAACAACGAACTCGGCGCCTCCGACGCCCGAGGAGCCGACGGACCGCTGCACATCTCCACCGCCCCGGAGCGGGAACCGCTCTGCGAGGAGGCCATCGCGTCCGGAACCGGGCTCGGCTGGAGACGTACGGACGACCTCAACGCGAGCGACGACGAGCGCATCGGCTACGCCATGGCCACCATCAAGAAGGGGCAGCGGTTCAGCGCCGCGCGCGCCTTCCTGCACCCGGCCGAGGACCGTACGAACCTGACGGTGGCCGTGGACACCCAGGTCACCAAGGTCCTGATCGAGAACGGCAGGGCCGTCGGCGTACGCACCCGGCACAAGGGCCAGGAGACCGACACCCGCGCCCGGCGCGAGGTGATCCTCTCCGCGGGCAGCATCGCCACGCCGAAGATCCTGCAGCTGTCGGGCATCGGCCCGGCCGAGACGCTGAAGGCGGCGGGCGTCGACGTCCTGGTCGACAGCCCGCACGTGGGCGGCAGACTGCGCGAACACCGCTGTTTCGTCGTTCAGTACCGGCTGGCGGACAATCTCGGCTACAACAAGGCGCTCAGCAGTCCGCTGCGGCAGGCCCTCTCCGGGGTGAAGTACATGACGCGGCGCCGGGGACCGCTGGCCGCACCGGCCTTCGACGTGATCGCCTTCTTCAAGACGCGACCCGAACTGCCGCGCCCCGACGCACAGTTGCTGATCGCACCCGTCTCCCTGGCGCCGGAGGTCCCCGGCAAGGAGACCGAAGTCGAGTCCGAGCCCGGGGTGATGGGCCTCGGGTACATCCTGCGGCCCACCGCCGAGGGAGGCCTGCACATCACCTCGGACGACCCCGAGGCGCCGCTCACCATCACACCGAACTACTACGGGTCCGAGCACGACCGCACGGTGGGCACCGCTCTCTTCCGCAGAATGCGGGAGCTCTTCGAGGCCGAGCCGATCGCCGGCCGGATCGAGTCGGAAACCCTGCCGGGGCCGGGTGTACGGGACGACCAGGAGATCATCGACGCCGGGCTCGAGCACGGCCGTTGCGGCTACCACGCCGTGGGCACGTGCGCGATGGGGCCGGCCGAGGACGACGTCGTCGACGCACAACTGCGCGTGCGCGGTGTGGAGGCACTGCGCGTCGTCGACTGCTCGGTGATGCCGACCATGGTGTCCGGCAATCTCAACGGACCGGTCATGGCCATGGCCTGGCGGGCGTCCGACTTCATCCTCGACCGTGGCTGACGTCCGGGGCCGAAAAGAGCACGCATCCGACGGACCGGACACCGGAGATATGGCCGAAACATTGTCGTAGCCTCCCCGAAGTGTTACGGTCCCGACGGCGACCATTCAGTTGAATGCGCTACATCATTCATCGCCCCGGACGGTGACCATGAGCGATGATCTGCACGAGTCTCTTCAAGCTGTCGACTGGGGCGTCGCCACCGCCGACAGTGTCGCGGCACCGCAGCCCCCGCCGCACGCCGGTGGCCACTTCCGGCAGTGGACCGACGACATCCAGCAGGTGGTCGGAGCGACCGCGACCACCTACAGGGCGGTCGCGGGATGGCCGCAGCTCCAGCCCGAGGGCCCCGGAGTCTGGGACCGGGCGGCCCTCGACCGCTGCGACCGTACGCTCGACTCCCTGCTCGCACAGGGACTCAGGCCCGGCCTCACCCTGCTCAACCTCGCGCTGCCGCCGTGGCTGGAGACTTCCGGAGGCTGGCTGGCCCGCGGCACCGCGCAGTACTTCGCCGAGTACGCCGCCGAGATGGGCCGCCGCTTCGGCGACCGGGTCACCCGCTGGGTCACGTCGACGGATCTGGCGCGGCCCTCGCTCGCGGATCGCGTGGCCGGAATGTACTGTGCCGACCGCCGCGCCGGCATGGCGGGCATGCCCGCGGTCCACCATGTGCTGCTCGCCAACGGGCTCGCGTGCCAGGCGCTGAGAGCCGTCGGTGTGAGCGGCCGGGTCGGGACCACGGTCACGCTTGTCGGCGGACACGCGGCCACCGACGACCCGTACGACCGCCTCGCCGTGGAACGTCTGGAGAGCTGGACCAACCGCCTCTTCCTCGACCCGCTGCTCCTCGGCGAGCACATGGTCACCGAGGACGACGTCTCGCCGGTCGAGTCGACCGGCTGCGTACGCCCGGGCGACCTGGAGACCATCGCCACCGCACAGGACCTGCTGGGCCTTTCCTGGCACTCGCCCTTCCGGGTCACGGCACCCGAGAACCTCGCCAGGGTACTTCCGGCCATGAACCGCTTCCGTGCCCTCAACGAGGTGAACCGGCTGCTCGTGGACCTCGGATTCGCGGTGATCCCCTTCGAGGACGTGCAGACGACGGCGTACGGCTGGCCCATCGTCCCCGAGGCGCTCGCCGACGCCGTCGCGGGCCTGCACGACCTGTACGGAGAGCTGCTGCCGCCCCTGTCCATCGTCGACCACGGCATGGGCGACATGGATCTGGTCGACGACCAGGGACGCTGCGACGAGACCCGGCGTCGGACCCTGCTGCGGGCCAGGCTCTCCTGGCTGGCCGGCGTGATCTCCTGGGGCGTCGACGTGCACGGCTACGAGTACTGGTCGGTGCTCGACGACCTGGAGGCGAAGTTCCGCTACAGCCGCCTCTACGCCATGGCGGTACCGGACCACGAACTTCCGCCGCAGCCGCCGATCCCCGCGGACTGGGTGCGCACCGAGGCATTCGGCAAGGCGGCCGGGGCCTGCCGGCACCCGGCCGGTCTCGCCCTGGTGCCGTCCGCCGCCGGCCGCGCTCAGAGCGTCGTGGCCCCGTAGTCCTTGCCGCGGATCAGCCGCACGGGGGTGTAGACGAGCACCTCCTCGTCGCGCTGGTTGCGCACGGTGATCCGGCTGGTCACCACGCCGCGGCCGGGCTTGCTCGACGGCCGCGAGTCCGTGGTCTCCACGACGGCGTACAGCGTGTCCCCGACGTACACCGGCCTCCGTACGGTCAGTTCCATGTGCATGAAGGCCAGACCGGTGCCGTGCAGCACGTTCGTCTGCAGGACAAGACCCTCGGCGATGCAGTACGTCAGCGCGCCCGGAACCAGCCGCCCGCTGTAGCCGCCGTCGGCGGCGTGCGAGGCGTCCCAGAAGAGCGGCTCGTTGAAGCCGCCCCAGGTGATGAAGTTGACCAGATCGGTCTCGGTGATCGTGCGGCGCGCGGTGCGGAAGATCTGGCCCGCGGGCATCTCCTCGTACGTCATCCCCTTGACCAGCGGCGGGATTTCGGTGCTGTTGTATTCCGACGTCATCGCGGGCTCCTCGTCTGTCACAGGTCGAGCGGGTGCTTGGTGCTCACGCCCTCGAAGTCCGGGGCGCGCTTCTCCCGGTGGGCGCTGAGACCCTCCGTGACCTCGTGCCCTCCGAACCCGAAGAACTCGAGGCCGAGCGAGGCCTCGAAGATCGGCTGGGCCGTGCGGTACCAGTGGTTCAGGGACCGCTTCGTCCAGCTGATGGCACTGGTGGACCCGGCGGCAAGAGTCGTCGCGATGCGCAGGCCCTCGGCGTGCACCTGCTCGTCGTCCACGCACTTGGAGACCAGACCGATGCGTTCGGCCTCGGCGCCCGTGAGCGCCTCGCAGGTCAGCAGGTAGTACTTGGCCTTGGCCATACCGCACAGCAGCGGCCAGCAGATCGCCGCGTGGTCACCGGCCGCCACCCCGAGCCTGGTGTGCCCGTCGACGATCCTCGCCTTGCGTCCGGCCACGGAGATGTCGGCCAGCATGCCGATGACCAGACCCGCGCCCACCGCCGGACCGTGGATCGCGGAGACCACCGGCTTGGAGCAGTTGATCACTCCGTACACCATGTCCCGGGCCTCCCGCATCACCCGGGCGCGCACCTGGTAGTCCTCGGTCATGGCCTCGATGGAGTCGAAGGTCCCGCCCGCCGAGAAGGCCTTGCCCGCGCCCTGGACCAGCACCGCGCGGGTCTGCTCGTCCCGGTCGATCACCGGCCAGATGTCGGCCAGTTCTCCGTGCATCCGCGGATCGACCGCGTTGAGGTTCGGGGCGTCCAGCACGATGCGGAGCACGCCGGGCGCCGGCCGCTCGAAGGTCAGGCTCGTGAACTGGTCGTAGCGGTCGGTCACATCGCGCTCCTGGTTCATTCAGTGTGGATACTATAATTATCTAACTGTATCGTGGCCGGGTAGCACGTGGGCAACACCAGGGAGCGAGCAACATCGGGGACGGGAAGGCCGCCATGGATCTCACCTTCAGCGAGGAGCAGGACGAGCTGCGCAAGGTCGTCCGCTCCTTCCTCGCCAGACACTCCACCGAGGCCGACGTACGCCGCCTGGCCGCCGACCCGAAGGGCTACGACCCGGCCGTATGGCGTCGGATGGCCGGGGAACTCGGGCTCCAGGGGCTCGCCGTCCCCGAGGAGTACGGCGGTTCGGGCTTCGGTTACGCCGAACTCGGCATCGTCTTCGAGGAGACGGGCCGCGCACTGCTCTGCGGCCCCTACTTCGCCACCGTGGCCCTGGCTGCCGAGGCGCTGCTGCGCTGCGACGACGAAGCGGCCCGCCACGACTACCTGCCGGGCATCGCCTCCGGCGACACCGTGGCCACCCTCGCGCTGACCGAGGCGGACGGCCGCTGGGACGAGCCGGGCATCGGGCTCATCTCCCATGAAGCGCAAGGGAGTTGGCGGCTTACCGGTGTCAAGACGTACGTCCCCGACGGCCACCTCGCCGATCTGCTGCTCGTCGCCGCCTGTACGCCCTCCGGCGTCAGCCTCTTCGCCGTGCAGGGCGACGCACCCGGCGTCACCCACACAGCCCTGCCCGTCCTGGACCAGACGCGCCGGCAGGCCCAGGTGGAGTTCGCCGCCACTCCCGCCCGGCTGCTGGGCACCGAGGGCGCGGCCTGGCCGGCGATCGAGCGCACTCTTGCCACCGCCTCCGTACTCCTGGCCGCCGAGCAGGTCGGCGGAGCGGCCGCCGCGCTGGACGCGGCCGTGGCGTACGCCAAGATCCGCGTCCAGTACGGACGGGCGATCGGCTCGTTCCAGGGGATCAAGCACAAGTGCGCCGACATGCTGGTCGAGATCGAGTCGGCCCGCTCGGCGGCGTACGGCGGGCTGTGGGCGCTGGACGCGGGGGACGAGGCGGAGATCGCGGTGGCCGCGGCCCTCGCCCAGGCCTTCTGCTCGGAGGCGTTCACCAAGGTCGCGGGCGAGAACATCCAGGTGCACGGTGGGATCGGCTTCACCTGGGAGCACCCCGCGCACCTCTACCTCAAGCGGGCCAAGAGCTCAGAGGTACTGCTGGGCACGCCGTCCTACCACCGGGAACTGCTCGCCGCCCGGCTCGGCATCTGAACCCACGCGATCGGAACCCACGCGATCTGAAGCGGAAGAGAGCACGCAATGGAGCTGGACTTCGGGCCCGCGGTACGCGACTTCCGGGATGAGCTGCGCGACTGGCTGGCGGAGCATCTCGTGGGCGAGTTCGCCGCACACCGGGGCGTGGGCGGCCCCACCGACGGGGCGGCCTGGGAGGTCCGCCTCGCCTGGGACCGCGAGCTGTCCGCCGGGAACTGGCTGGGCATCAGCTGGCCGCGCGAGTACGGCGGACGCGGGCTCGGCCTGCTTGAGGAGATCGTCTTCGAGTACGAGTACGCGCGGGCCAACGCCCCGTACCGAGCGACCGGCAACGCCCTCGACCTGCTCGGCCCGATGCTGCTCGCCATGGGCAGCGAGGAGCAGAAGAAGCGCTTCCTGCCGCCGATCCTGGCGGTCGAGGAGCTGTGGGGGCAGGGCTTCAGCGAACCGGGCGCCGGATCCGACCTCGCGTCGGTGCGCACGCGGGCCGAGCGGGACGGCGACAACTGGGTGGTGAACGGGCAGAAGGTGTGGACCTCCTTCGGGATCCACGCCGACTGGCTGTACGTCCTCGTCCGCACCGACCCCGACTCCCAGCGGCACAAAGGCTTGACCATGCTGCTCCTCCCCGCCGACCAGCCGGGCGTCGACATCCGGTCCATCCGCAACCTGGCGGGCCAGGACGAGTTCGCCGAGGTGTTCCTCTCCGACGCCCGCACCGGCGCGGACATGGTGGTGGGCGAGGTCGGCCAGGGCTGGCGCACGGCGATGGGCACCCTCGGCATCGAACGGGGCACCACGCTCCTGCCTCAGCAACTGTCCTTCGAGCGGGAGGCCGACGCGCTGATCGAGCTGGCGCGCGAACGCGGTGCCTTGCACGACCCCATGCTGCGCCGCCGGATCGTGGACGCCTGGATCTCCGTACGCATCATGCGCACCACCAACATGCGGACCGTCGCCGAGCTGATCGCGGGCCGTACACCCGGAGCGCAGGCCACCACGGCCAAGCTGTACGCCTCGACGCGGCACCAGCAACTAGGCCATCTCGCCACGGAGTTGGCCGGGCCTGCCGGACAGATCATCGGCGAGGACTACGAACTCGACACCCGGCAGCGCTCGTTCCTTCTGTCGCTCGCCGAGACCATCTACGGCGGCTCCAGCGAGATCCAGCGCAACATCATCGGCGAACAACTCCTCGGCCTGCCCAAGGACCCACGGCCATGAGCACAACGGACAGCCGCTCGCTCGGGGACCGCTCCCTCGAGGACCGCATCGACCGCGTCGAATCGCAGCTCGCCATCCAGCAGTTGCCGATCCGCTACGCCCTCGCCGTGGACGCCCGTGACCTCGACGCCTGGGTCGGCTGCTTCCGCCCCGACGTCGACATGGGCCGCCACGGCCGGGGGCGTCAGGTCCTACGCGACCACATCGAGCCCCAGCTGCACGGCTTTCGCCGCTCCGTCCACCAGATCTGCGGCCACCGCATCGAGTTCACCGGCCGCGACACCGCGACCGGCGCGGTCTACTGCCGCGCCGAGCACGAGGTCGGGGAGCGGTGGATTGTGATGGCGATCTGCTACTGGGACGCGTACGCACGGGTGGACGGCGAGTGGTACTTCTCCCGCCGCCGTGAACAGCACTGGTACGCGGCTGATGTCACCGAGCGGCCGCAGTCGGTGGACTTCAGGGGCTGGGAGGGTGCCGGAAATCCGGCGCTGCCGGACGCCTTTCCCTCGTGGGCACCTTTCTGGAAGGACTGGAGGGAGACGTGATGGAGCGACGCGCACGGCTGGCCGGGAAGGTGGCCCTGGTCACCGGAGGGGGACAGGGAGTGGGGCGCGGTATCGCCCTCGCGCTGGCCGCCGAGGGTGCGGCGGTGGTGATCACGGGCCGTACGGAGAGCAAGCTCAAGGACACGGCCGCCGAGATCGCCGGGCGAGGCGGGCGGGCGCACACCGTGGCCGGGGACGTGGGTGAGCGTGACGACGTCGACCGCATGGTGGCGGAGACGGTACGGGAGTTCGGCACGCTGGACGTCCTCGTCAACAACGCCCAGTCGTCCGTGCAGCGCAAGCTGGAGAAGACGTCGTACGACGATGTCGAACTCACCTACCGCAGCGGTCCGTTGGCCACCTTCCACGCGATGCAGGCCGCCCTGCCACATCTGAAGGAGAGCCGGGGCAGCGTGGTCAACCTGGGTTCCTCCGCCGCGGTGCAGGGAGATTCGACCTTCGGGGCGTACGCGATGGCCAAGGAGGCGATCCGCGGGCTGAGCCGGGTGGCCGCGCGGGAGTGGGGCGCGTACGGGATCCGGGTCAACGTCGTCTGCCCGGCCGCGCTGAGCCCGGCCGCGGAGGACTACCTCGCCGCCCACCCGGAGAAGGCCGGACCGCTGTTCGCCGGCATCCCCCTGGGCCGGCTCGGCGATCCCGAGGCGGACATCGGCCGGGCCGTGGCCGCGCTGGTCAGCGACGACATGGCCTATCTGACCGGCGAGACGCTGATGCTGGAGGGCGGCAGGACGCTGATCGGCTGACGCGCCAGCGCATCCGCTGGGGGCCGGTATTGAAGCTGTGGGTTCGTTGTGGCTGGTCGCGCCCCGCGGCGGAGCCGCATATCGACACAGCCCCGCGCCCCTAAAGGGCGCGGTACCGCACGGGACTTCACCAAGGACCCGAAACGCGGCCTGGGACGCCTCGCCCCGTCGTATCGTGGCAGCGCCGCCCCTACGGGCGCCGCCCTACGGCACCGCCTCTGCGCCACTGATCCACCCCGTCCCAGCCGGCCCCACGCCCCGAGCGGAGACGTCCATGGATGCAGCGTTGACGAGCCCGTCCGACCACACTTCCGGCCAGACATCCGGCCGCACTTCCGGTCGCGAAGACACCGGTCCCGATACGGCGCCTTTCCCTCAGGCCCTCATCGATGCCTTCCGCGCGCAGCCGGACCTGCCCGCCTTCGAGTACCGGGGCCGCCCCGTCCCACGAGGCGAGGTGCTGGAGCTGATCGGCCGGTGCGCCGACGGGCTGCGGGCGGCCGGGCTCGGACCGGGGCGGTCCGTCGCCGTGGCCACGGACGTGACGCCCGAGGGTTTCGCACTGCTCATCGCGGCGTATCTCGTGGGCTGCCGGGTGACCGGTCTGCGGCCTCGAATGACCCCGGCCCATCTGGCGTACGTACTCTCCGACGGCATCGACGCCGTCGTGGCCGACGAGACCGGCGCGGACCCGGAGCTGCTGAAAGCGGCGGGCGACCTTCAGGTGCTGCGGCTGGGACCGGATCTCCTCGACGCCCACCCGGCGCCCACGGGGGAGCTGATCGCCCAGGGGCGTCCCGGCGACATCGCCATGGTGACGCTGACCAGTGGCAGCACGGGACGGCCCAAGGGCTGCACGCACACCTACGCGTCGCTCGGCCTCAACTGGGCCTGGCAGCCCACGCGTTGGAGCGACCGGACCGCGCGGCTCGCGGCCGGATACGAGCGGTTCCTGGTCTTCGGCACCCTGACCAGCATGGTGATCTTCGAGCACCTCGGGCTGTGTCTGCTGGGCGGCGGCACCGCTGTCATCCCTGAGCTGCCGCTCGCCTTCCCGCAGGTCTTCGAGCGCCACCGGATCACCGCGAGCGTGATGACCGTTCCCCGGCTGTACCACGTGCTGGACGTCCTGCGCACCGACCGGACCGAGACCGGCAGCCTGCGCGCCCTGATCGTCGCCGGTTCCCCGCTCGCCCCGCACCGGCTCGCGGAGGCGACCCGGCGGCTGGGCCCCGTGGTCCACCAGGGGTACGGGCAGACGGAGGCCGGGATGATCAGCCTCCTCACTCCGGACGACATGGCCGAGTGGTCCGACGAGGTGTACGACTCCGTGGGCCGCGCGTGGTCCGGCGTGGAGATCGATGTCCGTGACCCCGAACTGCGACCGGTGCCGGTCGGAACGACGGGTGAGATATGGGTGCGCACCGAGTCCGCGATGTCGGGCTACTGGAAGGACGAGGAGCAGACCGCGGAGGTTCTGCGGGAAGGCTGGGTACGCACCCGCGACGTCGGACACCTGGACGACCACGGCTTCCTGCGGCTGACCGGCCGGGCCCGTGACGTGATCATCATCAACGCGGTCCTGTACTACGCCGGGGCGATCGAACGCGCGCTGGCGGCCCATCCCGACGTCGGCGAGGCATACGTCGTCGCCGCGCCGGACGAGGCCACCGGCGAGGCCGCGCACGCCTTCGTCGTCCCGGCCGAGGGCCGCGAGGGCCGCGAGCCGGATCTCGCCGCCCTGCGCGCGCTCGTCGCCGCGGAGTTGGGCGAGGCCTGCGTCCCCGCCACGATCACCGTGGTGACACAGGTGCCCCTGGCGCCGAGCGGCAAGCCGAACAAGCGCGCGCTGCTGTCCCAGCTGCCTGGCCCCGAGCCGGCCCCCTGAGGAGCGTCACCCCCTGAGAAGCGTCACACGACGCCCCGCGCCCGCAGCTCCACGAGCTGATCCTCCGTCACCCCGGCCAGTCGGCCCAGGACTTCGGTGGTGTGCTCGCCCAGCGAGGGCGGCGGGGCGTAGCCCTCGACGGGCGTTCCCGTGAGCCTGATGGGGCTGGCGAGGAGTGGCAGCCGCCCGGCCACCGGGTCCTCGACCTCCAGCAGCATCTCCCGGTGCTGGATCTGGGGGTCGGCGAAGACCTCGGGCAGTTCGTTGATCGGGCCGGCCGGGACGTCGTGCGCGTCGAACGCGGCCAGCCACTCGTCCCGCGTCCTGGTCCGCAGGATCGTCTCCAGTACGGGCACGATCTCGTCCCGGTGGGTGATGCGGGCGGCGGTCGTGGCGAACCGCGGATCCTGGAGCAGGTCGGTGTGGTCCACCGCCGCGCAGAAGGCCGCGAACTGCTTGTCGTTGCCGGCCACGACGAAGATGGGCTTGTCCGCGCACTCGAACGCCTGCGACGGGATCCCGCCGTAGCCGCCGTTGCCCCGGCGCCGCGGGACCTCGCCGGAGACCAGGTAGTTCATCGCGAAGTGCGAGAGCGTGGCGAGCCCGCAGTCCAGCAGGGAAAGATCGATGAACTGGCCCTCGCCGGTGGCGTCCCGGTGCCGCAGGGCCGCCAGGATCGCGGTGGACGCGTACAGCCCGGTGAGGATGTCGACCATGCTGATGCCGACCTTCATCGGCTCGTGAGGATGCCCCGAGACGCTCATCATCCCGGACATGGCCTGGAAGATGCCGTCGTAGCCGGGGCGCTGGGCGTAGGGGCCACTCTGGCCGAAGCCGGTGACGGAGAGATAGACCAGCCGGGGGTTGAGCGCCCGCAGGCTCTCCTGGTCGAGGCCGTACTTCGCCAGGGTGCCCGCGCGGTAGTTCTCGACGACGACGTCCGACCGTGCGGCCAGCGCGCGGATCAGCTCCTGCCCCTCGGCGGTGGCGTGGTTGACGGTGACCGACTTCTTGTTGCGGTTGCAGGCGAGGAAGAACGCCGCGGTGTCCGTCGGCTCGCCGTCCTGGTCGGTGAGGAACGGGGGCCCGTACGTCCGTGAGTCGTCGCCGACTCCGGGGCGCTCGATTTTGATCACCTCCGCGCCCAGGTCGGCGAGCGTCTGGGTGGCGAGCGGTGCCGCGAGGATACGGGACAGATCGAGGACGCGGATCCCGGCCAGAGCGGTCGACGGCATCAAGAGCCTCCCGTTCAAGGTGAATGAGTTATATAAATAATACATCTGTTGGGGTCGTCGTGACCCTCATGATTGCTCCAACTAACCAAATCATGTAACTATATGGTCCCTGGGCTGAGGAGCCGAGACTGGAAGGTGCGCGGATGACCGTCACAGCGAGGACCCTCACCGACCAGGAACAACGCGAGCGCCGCGAGTGGTTCCGGACCCGCTGGGAACGTGGGGTCAAGTTCAACCGCAGCGCCGGCATGCGCGTACTGCGCTGGGACCCGGACGGCATCGAGATGACCCTGCCCTACGCCGAAACGCTGTCGGCCCACGAAGGCGTCTTCCACGGCGGAGTCGTCTCGGCGCTCATCGACGCCGCGGGCTCGGGAGCCGTGATCGCCGGCCACGACTTCACCAAGGGCAGCATGCTCAGCACCGTGTCCATGTCGGTGCAGTACCTCTCGCCCGCGCGGGGCCAGGAGGCCATCGCGTACGCGCGCTGCGTGAGACGAGGCCATCGGCTGCACTTCGCCGAGGTCGACGTACGCATGCCGGACGGCCGGGTCTGCGCCCGGGGCCAGGTCGTGGTGAGCATCTCCGGGGAGCGGCCCGGCGTCGGCGACCCCGTCGAACCCTTTTCCGAGGAGTGACACGATGACCGAACAGCCCACAGAAGACCTGGTGTTGTACGAGGTCGACGAGGACGGTGTCGCCACCGTGACCCTCAACAGGCCCGAGCGCAAGAACGCGTGGAGCATCCCCATGGAGCAGCGGTTCTTCGCGCTCCTGGACGAGGCCGCGGCCGACCCCGCCGTCCGCGTGGTCGTCATCACCGGGGCGGGCAAGGCGTTCTGCCCCGGGATGGACGTCCAGCGCCTCGAGCAGAACGCCCAGCCCGGGCAGTCCCTCAACCTCCAGGCCCGCGTGCCCATGTACAGCCGGCGGACCATGCCGAAGCCCCTGATCGCCGCCGTCAACGGCGCCTGCGCGGGCATCGGCCTCATCCAGGCGTTGATCTGCGATGTCCGCTTCGCCGCCCGCGGCGCCCGCTTCACCACCGCCTTCACCCGGCGCGGACTGGCCGGCGAGTACAACCTGCCGTACGTGCTGCCGCGCGTCATCGGCCTGGAGAACGCCCTCGACCTGCTGCTCTCCGGACGCGTCTTCGACGCCGACGAGGCGAAGGAGCTGGGGTTGGTCAGTCGCGTCGTCGACCCTGACCAACTCCTCGACGCCGCCCGCGCCTACGCCCGCGACATCGCCCGCAACTGCTCCCCGCGCGCCATGGCCGTCGTACGCCACCAGGTGTACGGCGACCTCGACCGCGGCTTCACCGACGCCCTGGCCCGCAGCTACTCGGCGATGGAGTTCTTCGCGGGCTCGCCGGACTTCCGCGAGGGGGTGGCGAGCTTCGTGGAGAAGCGGGAGCCCAAGTTCGAGGGCCTGCCCCCGGACTTCGACCCGGACGAGGCGACACGCGACGCGTTCCTCCCGTACTGACACCAACTGACGTCTGCCAGACGCTTATGACCACGAGGAGCACGAACGATGACAGGGCAGCCGTTTCCCGTCGAGGCCGGGCACATCATGATGTTCGCCCGGGCCATCGGCGACGAGAACCCGGCGTACGAGCATCTCGCCCCGCCGACCTTCACCTGGGCGAGCGCCCACTTCGACCCCGACTACCGTCTGCGGCCGAAGCCGGGCCAGGAGTGGTTCGGCTCCGGAGGCGGTCCGGGTGTGATGCCGGAGGGCGGCGGAGGGCTGCACGCCGAGCAGCACTTCGAGTACCACCGTCCGGTACGCGTCGGAGAGACGCTGTACGCGCACACCGTGCCGGGCCGCAGCTGGGAGAAGCAGGGCCGCACGGGGCGCCTGCTGTTCAGCGAACGCATCACCGAGTACCGGGACGCCGACGGCGAACCGGTCGTCAGCGCCCGGACCGTGGCCGTCGTGCCCGAGGGCCCTGCCACCCCGAAGTCCGAGGAACCCGAACCCGCCACTGGTGCCACCGGGAAGGAAGACGCCTGATGAGCCCGCACGTGGATGACATCAAGGTCGGCGAGAGCCGCGAGAACGTGCTCGTCGACGATCTCAAGCGCACCCGGATCGTCCAGTACGCGGGCGCCTCCGGCGACTTCAACCCCCTCCACACCGACCACGTCTTCGCCACCGAGGCCGCCGGCTACCCCGGCGTCTTCGCCCACGGCATGATGACCATGGGCATGACCGGGCGGGTCCTCACCGACTGGGTCGGCGTCGAGCCGCTGCTGAACTACGGTGTGCGCTTCAAGGCGCAGGTGTGGCCGGGCGACACCCTGACCGCCACGGCGACCGTCGAGTCCGTCGAGGACACACCGGCCGGACCGGTCGCCCACTTCTCGCTGCGCACCGTCAACCAACACGGCGCCGAGGTGGTCACCGGTACCGCGACGGTCCGTCTGGAGTCCTGACATGCCCGACCAGTCGGCGGTTGACCACTCGCTCGTGGCGCCTGAGACCGTGAGTGTCGACCCGCACCGGCTCGACGTACTGCTGCGCCGCATCAGGCTCGAAGTGGAGCACGGCCCGCTTCCGTCGGCGCAGGTCGCCGTCGCCAGGGGCGGCCGGCTGGTGGCGTACGAGACGTGGGGTGACGCCGGTCCCGACACCCGCTACATCCTGCAGTCCGTCGGCCGCTCGATCGTCGCCGGCGCCGTGTGGAAGTTGATGGGCGACGGACTGCTCGACGTCGATGAGCAAGTCGCCGCGATCATCCCGGAGTTCGCCCCGAACGGGAAGGAGACGGTGACGGTCGAGCAGGTGCTCACGCACACCGCCGGCTTCCCCTTCGCCCCGCTGGGTTACCCGAAGATGCTCGAACGGGAGCAGCGGCTCGCCGCCTTCGGCCGCTGGCGCCTCGACTATCCGCCCGGCAGCCGCTTCCAGTTCCATCTCACCTCGGCCGCCTGGCTGATCGCCGAGATCACCGAGCGGCGTACGGGGCTGTCCTTCGCCGATTACCTGCGCGAGCGGATCGTACGGCCGCTGGGCCTGACCTCGATCGAACTGGGCGTCCCGGTCGACCGTCAGCCCGGCACGGTCGCTCCGATGACCGCCACCGACCGCACCGACGACGACCAGGAACCCGATCCCTGGGGCCCCTGGTACCTCTCCGACCCGCGGGTGTTGGCGGCAGGCGAACCCAGTCACGCACTCGTCGCCACCGCCGCCGATGTCGCCCTGTACTTCCAGGCGTTGCAGCACTCGGGCCTGTGGAAGCCGGAAGCGGTGGCCGAGGGAACCAGGATCCGGCTGACGGAGCACCCGTACGGCGATCAGCTCTACGGCGGCGGGGGCGGCCGGCGTACGAGCATGGGACTGTTCGTCACCGTCGCCGGCCCCGACGCGGGCAGTCAACTCCCGTCCACCGGCTCGCCGTCGCTCTTCGGGAGTGCCGGAGCGGCGTACCAACTGGGCTTCATGGACCCGGAGACAGGGCTGTCCTTCGCCTTGCTGAGCAACGGCTACCCGCTCGCCGGTTACGACCACTCGCGGCGCGGCACCGCACTGCTCACCAACATCGCGAACCTGGCGGCGGACCTGGTCGACTGACCGGATCCGCCGCCAGGCGGGGACTGCGGGACTGAACGCTCAGCGGCTCACCAGCTGCTGGGCGTTGTTGTACATGATGTCGTCCTGCACCGACTCGTCCAGTTCCGCGATGAGCTTGCGGTAGTCGGCGGGGTTCGCGATGCCCTCGGCGTGCGGGTAGTCCGAGCCCATGACAAGGGACTCGTGGTAGCCGAGTCGCTTCACCAGGCTGGGGATGTCGTCCTCCGGATAGGGCACCACGCGGATGTGTTTGCGGAACACCTGGCTGGGCCGCTCGGACAACTGCCCCCCGATCCACGGTCCGTTGCGGCCCATGCCCCGGCTCTTGTCCATGTGCCGGACGAAGTGCGGGACCCACTCGGCGCCGAACTCGGAGACCAGGACGTTGATGTCGGGGAACCGCTCGAAGAGGTTGTCGAAGATGAGCGCGGAGAGCGTCTCCTCGATCGGGCGCTGGCCGTACGTGTTCATCCACTGCCAGGCGGACATGCGGAAGTGGATCGGGTTCGGGTCATGACCCCAGGCGGGGGCCACGTGGGAGTTGTAGTAGAACTCGCTGATGTGGTAGCAGACACTGGCCTTGGCCTCGTTGACCAGCTTCCAGAACGGGTCGAAGTACGGGTCGCCCGGTGAGCGGCCGTACTGCGGCCCGGTCGGCAGCATGATGAACCGGGCGCCCTTCTCCAGGACGAACTCCAGCTCCTTCACCGCGCTGTCCAGATCGCGCAGCGAGAGCAGGGCGGGGGAGTAGATGCGGCCCTGGTGGTCGAAGCCCCACACCTCGTCCATGTAGCGGTTGAACGAGTGGTAGTTGGCGTAGAGCGGCTCGACTCCGCGTACGTACTCCTCGGCGACCAGCGCCCAGCCGCCGGGGTACATGATCGTCTGGTCCAGGCCCTGCTCGTCCATGACCCGCAGCCGTGCCTCGCGGTTCTGGTACGCCTCGTGCATGGGCTCGAACTGGTACGTCTCCTCCGGGTTGCCCGAGGCCATCGCCTTGAGCATCTCCTTGAGCGAGCCCGGCCGGTAGACCTGCCCGAACTCCGGCTCAAGACAGACCACGATCCGGTCTCCCGCGAGGATGACCTCCCGGCCGTCCGGCAGCGTCACGGGGGCCACGGCCTGACCGAGGTACTCCTTGGGGAGGTAGCGGGTGAAGGAATCCCGCTCCTCGTACATGTGCTGGTCACAGTCGAAGATCCGCTTGCGCTGTTCGGCCATCGCCATCGCCGTTGCCTCCCGACCCAGAGCTATTCAGTGCTCCTCCTATAATTATCTAACTGTTTCAAGAGTGCAAGTGAGAGGGCGGGTCAGTGAACGCCGTGGCATTGCGCGGCGGAGTTCGCGGACAGGAGCCGGGCCAGCCAGTCGGTGCGGGTTCGGCGGGCTGTGGCCGAGATGCGTGCCTGCGGGTACAGGGCGTCGAAGCCGTGGAAGCCGCCTGCCCAGACGTGGAGTTCGGCCTGGCCGCCTGCCGCCCAGATGCGGGTGGCGTAGTCGGTGTCCTCGTCGCGGAAGACTTCGGCGGAACCGGTGTCGATGTAGGTGGCCGGCAGGCCCGAGAGGTCGTCGGCCAGCGCGGGTGAGACGTAGGCGGGCACCTCGTCGCCGGTGAGGTCGCCGAGGACGGCGAGCCATCCGAACGCGTTCATCTCGCCGGTCCAGACACCGGGCACGCCGGAATACTGGCGGCTGGAGGTGCTGGTGTTGCGGTGGTCGAGCATGGGGCAGATCAGCATCTGCGCGGCGATCGCCGGGGTGCCGAGGTCGCGGGCCAGCAGGGTGAGGCCGGCGGCGAGGCCACCGCCCGCGCTGGCACCGGCGACGATGATCCGGGCGGGGTCGATGCCCAGTTCGGAGGCGTGTTCGGCGATCCAGAGCAGTCCCTGGTGGCAGTCGTCGACGAGGGTGGTGCCGGTGACCTCCGGCGCGAGCCGGTAGTCCACGGAGGCGACGACGGCGCCGAACTCGTCGAGCCACTCCAACGGGATGTCGATCTGCGAGAAGCGGTCGCCCATGACCATTCCGCCACCGTGGATCCAGTAGACGCAGGGTGCGGCGGGCGTGGTGCGATCGGCGTGCGCGGGACTGAAGACCGACAGGCGGATCTGGGCGCCGTCCTTGGCCGGCACGGTGATCTCGCGCCGGTCGACCTGCCGGTGCGCGAGGAGGGACTCGATGGGCGTCGAGGGGAGCTGACGCAGTTGCGCGAGAACTTCCGGGTTGAGCTGGGACATGAGGGGCATGTCGGCCAGCAGCTCACGCAGTTCGGGGTCCAGGGCGGGGCGTGCCATGGTCATGTCGTTGCCTTTCGTGGGGTGGTGCCGGACAGTCGGACGGCGATGGGCGCTGCGTCGTGGCAGGTGCCGAGGGGCAGGAGGGCCGGGGGGCGATCCAGGGGCTTCAGAAGGCGGTCTTGCCGCGGACCGGGACGTAGTCGGTGTACTCGGACTCCTTGGCCAGCAGTCCGTCGAGCTGCGCCACGATGGCCTGGGCGGCCTCGTCGGCGAAGATGCGGTGGTGGTCCGCCTCGCTGGTCCAGCCCTCGGTGACGTGGACGACGTCGGGGGCGGACGCTGAACGGGAGACGAGGTAGACGACGCAGTGTTCGCTCGCGCCCGGGCTGCCCTCGTCCAGGCCGGTCAGCAGCAGGTCGACCAGCCGGTCGCCCATTCCGGGCCTGGCGGTCAGGGTGGCGTTGAAGCCGTACTTGGCAATCATGGAGGCCTTCTTCTGCGTTGGTGGAGTGAGGTGACTCCATTCAACCGTGCTGACCTGCGGAAACGTTAGAACGATGCTCGCTGCTCCTTGCACAATCCTCGCGGCTACGGGAGCCCGGATGCCGAAGGGTGCTGCAATGGACGCATGTACCTCGAAGAGCTCCGCACCCTGCTGGCCCGGCATGTGCGACCCGACTGGACAACGGCCATCGATGGCGTTCTGATCTCGAAGGTCGACCGGTCGGATCCGCCTGCCCCCTCCATGTCCGGCACGGTCCTCGCGGTCATCGCCCAGGGCGCCAAACGCCTCGCCCTGGGCGACCGGGTCTACGAGTACGGGCCCGGGCAGTACCTGGTCGCCTCCGTCGACCTGCCTGTCACGGGGCAGTTCACCCAGGCCGAGCCCGAGCAGCCGGCCCTCGGCTTCGGTCTCGTGCTGGAACCGTCCGCCATCGCCGAACTGCTGCTGCAGGCCGGTCCCGGGGACATCCCCCGCCCCGATGGAGGCGTTCCGTCGGGGATCGCCGTCAGCGACGCTTCAGCCGCGCTGCTCGACGCGGTGATCCGGCTGCTGCGCCTGCTCGACGAGCCCCGCGACCGGGCCGTACTGGCGCCGCTGGTCAAACGCGAGATCCTGTGGCGCCTGATCACCGGCGAGCAGGGGGCGACGGTTCGTCAACTCGGCCTGGCCGACAGCGGCCTCAGCCACATCTCGCGGGCCGTGCGCTGGATCCGCGAGCACTACGCGCAGCCCTTCCGGGTCGAGGACGTGGCCCGCATGTCCGGCATGAGCGTGTCCGCCTTCTACCGCAACTTCCAGGCGGTGACCGCGATGAGCCCCATCCAGTTCCAGAAACAGATCCGGCTGCAGGAGGCCCGGCTGCTGCTCGCCACCCACCCGGGCGACGTCACCGGGGTCGGCCAGCGCGTGGGCTATGACAACCCGTCGCAGTTCAGCCGGGAGTACCGCCGCCAGTTCGGCGCACCCCCGAGCCTGGACGCGGCCCGCCTGCGGGACACCGCACGCACCCCCGCGGGCATCCTGCCCTGAGGCGAACTGGACCGCCGTAGAGGATCGTGCAAGGAGTAGCGAGGATAGTTCTACTGTTTCAGCAGGTCAGAGCGATTCAATGGGATCACTGGTTCTCCCGGGGAGCAGAAAAATGCCTGCCCCTCCGTGAATCCCATCCCATCGCATCGCAAAGGATCACACCATGAAGACCGTTCTGATCACTGGTACTTCGTCCGGATACGGGCGGGAGACCGCCCGCCACTTCCACGCCCAGGGCTGGAACGTCGTCGCCACGATGCGCACCCCGCGTCCGGACGTCCTTCCCGAGTCGGACCGGCTCCGCGTCATCGAGCTCGACGTGACCAAGCCCGAGAGCATCACCACCGCGTTCGAGGCGGCGGGGCCCATCGACGTCCTGGTCAACAACGCGGGTGTCCCGTCGATCAGCGTCTTCGAGAGCACTCCCATGGCCCGCGTACGGGAGGTGTTCGAGACCAACACGTTCGGCGTGATGGCGACGACCCAGGCGGTGCTGCCCCAGTTCCGCGAGCGCGGCTCCGGCGTGGTGGTCAACGTGACCTCCAGCGTGGTGCTGGGACACATGCCGCTCTCGGCCGTCTACAAGGCGAGCAAGATGGCCGTCGAGGGGTTCACCGCATCCCTCGCGCTCGAGCTCGCGCCCTTCGGCGTGCGGGCGAAGACAGTCGAGCCGGGCGCCTGCCTCACGACGAACTTCGCCGCCAACGCCACCAGCGGCACCTCGCTGGACGAGCTGATCCCGGCGCCCTACGCAGCCTTCGCGAAGAAGGCCATGGACGGCTTCACGGGCCAGGACCTGTTCACCAAGGAGAGCGCCGTCGCCGAGACGGTGTGGCGAGCCGTGCACGACACGACCGGCCAGCTCCGGTTCCCGGCCGGCCCCGACGCGGTCTGGCTCGCCCAGGCGAAGTGATCAGCCGGCAGGCAGGCTTGACGCCGCACTCACACCACGAGCCGGCCCCGTGCACACGCACGGGGCCGGCTCGCTGTCAGGCGCCTCCGGACCATGGACAGAACCCGTGGACGGAATGCGGATCCTCTGCTCAGTCGATGAGTTCCAGGACCGTCTTCGGGCCCGCCGCGTTCACGACGTCGTCCGCGCTGGAGAGGTGGCGCTGCCAGAGCTTCTCGGCCTCGTCCGCCTTGCCGGCCTCGATCAGGCCCACCAGCCGGACATGCGCACGGTGGCCCTTGAGAGCCTGGGTCTTCTGGGCCTCGGTGTCGGCGGCGGCAGCGGTGTACGAGGCGTTGGCGCGGTCGACGATGTTGCGCAGCATGCCGCAGAGCAGGATCAGGGTCTGGTTGCCGGTCAGCTCCACCAGCAGGGCGTGGAAGGCGTCCTGGGCGTCGACCAGGCCGAGCGGGTCGTCCAGGACGGTCTTCTCGGCGGCCACCGCCTCGCGCAGCCGCTTGATGTCCGCCGCCGTGTGCTTGGCGGCGAGCTGGCGGGCGCACGGCGGCTCGATCAGCGCCGCCGCGCGGTAGACGTCACCCAGGGTGGCGCCGCGGTACTCCAGGATGAGACCGGCGAAGCGGGCCGCGACATCGGAGTCCGGCGCGCTCACCCGGGCGCCGCCGTGTGCTCCGCGGCGCACCGTGATCAGTGACTCGGACTCCAGTACGCGGAAGGCCTCGCGCAGGGTCGGCCGGGAGATGCCGAACTGCTCCATCAGGCCGGACTCCGGCGGCAGCGCGTCGCCGGGCTTCAGCTCGCCGCGTACGATCTGGCGGCGCAGATGTCCGGCGACCAGCTCGGCCGTCTTCGGGACGCGCACCTGGCGCCCGACGCGTGCGCGGGAGGGTACGGGCACGGTGGGTACTTCTGCTGCGCCGGCTGCCTCGGCCACGACGGACTCTCCTCGCTTGTGATCCATCCCGTCCACTTTGCCTGATATAGCAAAATGAATCTTCTTAGTGCACCGAGGGTACCAGGTCAAGAGCCGGGTGATCATCTCCTTGTCCCCATCTGATCTGGTGCCGGGAGGGCGGGTGGTATATAGATGATTCATCTAGCTATACCGCCGACGGGCCTCACGGGAGTGACCTCGATGACCGAGAATCCGACCCCGGTGATCCTCACCGAACTGACCGGCGACGGGGTCATGCTGCTCACCCTGAACCGGCCCGAGCGGCACAACGCCTGGACCCTGGAGATGGAGCTGCTCTACAACGAGCTGTTCGACCGCGCCGAGTCGGATCCGGCCGTACGGGCAGTCGTCCTCACCGGCGCGGGCCACCGCAGCTTCTGTCCGGGCATGGACATGAGCGTGCTGGATGGAGCGTCCTCCGGTGCCAGTCCGTGGCCGACCGACAAGCTGCCGCCGCGCACCCGGCCGATGACCTGCCCGAAGCCCGTCGTGGCGGCCGTCAACGGTGCCTGCGCCGGGATCGGCTTCAACCAGGCGGTGATGTGCGACGTGCGGTTCGCCGTGCCGGGTGCCAAGTTCGCCGCCGCCTTCAGTGCGCGGGGCCTCGTGGCGGAGGACGGCGTCTCCTGGATCCTGCCGCGGCTCGTCGGATACGGGAACGCCGGCGACCTGCTGCTGTCCTCGCGCCGGATCAGCGGCACCGAGGCGTTCGAGATGGGCCTCGTCAACCGCCTCTGCGAACCCGGGGACCTGCTCCCGGCGGCGCTCGCGTACGCCACCGAACTGGCCCGCTCGGCCAGCCCGTACGCCATGTCCCTCATCAAGCGGCAGCTCGCGGACGACCAGACGCGGACGTTCGTGGAGAGCCGGGACGCCGCGGCCGCGCTGCTGGCGACGGCCAAGCGCGCGCCGGACTACCGGGAGGGCGTACGCAGCTTCATCGAGCGGCGGCAACCGGAGTTCGCGGCACTGGGAGAGTCGGCGGCGCTGGGGGAGCCGGTGGCGCTGGGGGAGGAGTCGTCGTGAGCCGCGCCGAACTGCCGCTGCACCGCCGTACGATCACCGTCACCGCGTACAAGGAGGGCCGGGACGAGATCTCGGTCGAGGCGGAACTGTGCGACGAGCGGCCGTGGGCGGACCCCGGCGCGGATGTCGTCCACCGCATGGCGCTCGCGGTACGAATCCGGCTGGCGGACATGGTCATCGTGGCGGCCGACGCGGACATGCGCACGTTTCCGCACGCCGAATGCCCTCTGATCACGCCGGCCTTCGACGGTCTGGTCGGGCTCAGTGTCGCCGCCGGGTACAACCGTGCCATCCAGGAGCGGTTCCGTGGTGTGTCCGGCTGCTCTCACCTGCACGAACTGGCCCGTGCCCTCGGCCCTGCCGTGGTCCAGTCCGGCATCTCGGCCAACGCCGGGCTCCGGATGGCCGGCAGGCCCTCCCACGATCCGCGCTCCACGGCGGGCGTGCTGAACAGTTGCCACATATGGGCGCCGGACGGGGTGGGCCTGCGCAAGCTCGACGCCGGGTGGCGGCCCGGTGAAGGGCCGCGCCCGGTACCGGAGGTCGAGGTGTTCGAGGGCCCACGGTAGCGCTCCGCTTTGTAGGCCGATTCTCAGGTGCGGGTCCGTTGTGGCTGGTCGCGCCCGCGCGGCGGAGCCGCATATGTCACAGCCCCGCGCCCCTGACGGGGCGCGCGGCACCTGACGTCAGATCACTTCCCTCTCAGCTGCGGGAAGTTCGCGCGGCGATCCGTGTCACCGGGGTGCCCCCACTCGATCTCGTGACCGGGCCTCACGGTAATGTGCGTCATTGAGTGTTCAAGATCATTTAACAGCCCCCGGGTGCTTGGTCGGCCGCTGCCGTCTCGGCACTCGGGACATGCACGGCATCCGCTTTCACAGCCAGGAACTCGTTCAGAGAAATCTTTCTGGAGACATACCTGATGAAGCTCGCCAGACGTCTCATCCTCACGACCACAGCCATCGCCGCCGTGACCGTCGGCACGCTCTTGAGCGCGACGGTCGGCCAGGCCACAACCTCGAAGCCCGCCCCCGCCACCGCTGATGCCAAGGCCGCGCCGAAGGTCCCCGACGCGCTGAAGGTCCCCGACGGCAACCGGCTCACCGGCGTCTTCTCCGCCAACGGCGTCCAGACCTACACCTGCACCGACGGCGCCTGGAAGCTGCTGGAGCCCGCCGCCACCCTCTCGGCCAAGAATGACAGCGCCCACCGCCCCGTCGCCCTCCACTCCCGCGGCCCCGTATGGGTGTCCACGGTGGACGGCAGCGCGGTCAACGCCGCCGCCGTCGCCACCTCTCCCAAGACCGGCACCATCCCCGAGCTCCTCCTGAAGTCCACCGCCACTCGCGGTACCGGAGCCTTCGCCGACGTCTCCTACATTCAGCGTCTCAACACCCAGGGCGGCGTCGCCCCCACCACCGCCTGCACGGGCACCGAGCAGATCAGCGTCCCCTACTCCGCCCTCTACACCTTCTACAAGCCCGCCAAGTGATGCGGTAAGCAGCAACGGCAGGGCACTCGGCAGCATGCGAACGGGCGGTGCCCGCGCGATGAGCGCGGGCACCGCCCGGAGCGACGACGGCGCAGCAGGGTCACGCCCGCGGCTCGCGCGGCAGCCCCAGCACCTTCTCCGCCAGAATGTTCCGCTGCACCTGCGAAGTCCCCGCGTAGATCGGGCCGGAGCGGGCGATCAGGTACGTCGTCGACCAGGACGCCGAGGAGTTCGCAGCGCCGGGATCGTCCGCCCGGTACGTACGCAACGGCGCCCGCCCCACCGGCACCTGCCCATGGAGCCCCATGATGTCCATCGCCAGGTCGGTGACCTTGGTGTGGTACTCGCTCCAGTACAGCTTGGAGATCGAGGACTCGGGTCCGGGTTCCGCGCCCCTGAGCCAGCCCGTGAGCACCCGGTAGCCGAGATAGCGCATGATCTCGACCTTGGACCAGCACCAGGCGATGCGCTGCCGAATGACGGGGTCCTGGTCCTTGCCGTAGAGGCGGGCCAGTTCGACCAGCCGCTCGACTTCGGCCCGGAAGAGGATGGGGTTGGTCGCGGCCTCCTCACCGCGCTCCACGCCCAGCAGGCTCTGCGCGACCGTCCAGCCGTTGTTCACTTCGCCCACGACGAGGTCGGCCCGGGTGCGGGCGCCGCTGAAGAAGACCTCGTTGAAGTGGAGCTGGCCGCTCATCATGCGGAACGGGCGTACCTCGACGCCGGGTTGGTGCAGGGGAACGAGAAGGAACGAGATGCCGCGGTGCTTCGGGGCGTCGCGGTCGGTGCGGGCCAGGACGAAGATCCAGTCGCAGTGGTGGGCGCCCGACGTCCACACCTTCTGGCCGTCGATGACCCACTCCTCGCCGTCCCGCACCGCCCGCGTGGTGAGCGAGGCCAGGTCCGAGCCCGCGTCCGGCTCGGAGTACCCCTGGCACCAGGTGTCCTCGCCGCTCAGGATCCGCGGCAGGAAGTGGGCCTTCTGCTCCTCGGTGCCCCAGCGAAGCAGCGTGTTCGCCAGCATCTTCACGCCGAAGGTGTCCTGCGGCAGCCCGAACGGCACGCCTGCCAGGGCCAGTTCCTCCATCAGCACGACCTGGTGGAGCTTGGACAGGCCGCGACCACCGAACCGCTCCGGCCAGGTCAGGGAGAGGTAACCGCGCTCGGCGAGCCGGGTCCGCCAGTCGCGTGCGAAGGCCCAGGCTGCCTCCTCGTCCAAGGCGCCGATACCCGTCCAGCCGGCCGGCAGGGCGGCGGCGAGAAACGCCTTGACCTCGCCCCGGAACGTCTCGGTCTCCGGGGGGTAACTGATGTCCACCTGCGTCATCTCCTCGTCAGGGCCCCGCGCGACCGGCCGCCGGTCAGTCGGCTCCGTGTTGATACTTTCAGCGTAATAGGTTATCTATTTTAGAGGAATAGCGAGGACTGGCGACGAGTCTGGGCGGGCGACATGGGACTGCTGGACGGCCGGGCCGCGGTGATCACCGGGGCCGCGCAGGGCATCGGCTTCGAGATCGCCGGCGTACTCGGCGGGGCGGGCGCGTCCGTCGTCATCGGTGACATCAACGAGGACGCGGCGGCCGAGGCCGCCGAGCGTCTGGTGAAGCACGGCGTCGCCGCCACCTCGCTGCGCTGCGACGTCACCGAGGAGGACGAGGTCGCGGCCCTGGTCGCGCACTGCGCCGACACCTTCGGACCGGTCGGCGTCATGGTCAACAACGCCGGAATCACCCGCGACGCCACCCTGCGCAAGATGGCACTCGCCGACTTCCGCGCCGTCGTGGACGTCCACCTCACGGGCGCCTGGAACGGCACCCGGTACGCCGCCGCGGCGATGCGCGAACACGGCCGCGGCGGCAGCATCGTCAACATCTCCTCCATCGCCGGCAAGGTCGGCAACTTCGGCCAGACCAACTACAGCGCGGCCAAGGCGGGACTCGTCGGCCTCACCAAGGCCTCCGCCAAGGAGCTGGCCGGAGCCGGAATCCGGGTCAACGCCGTTCAGCCCGGACTGATCCGTACCGCCATGACCGAGGCGATGCCCCAGTCCGCCTGGGACGCGAAGCTGGCCGAGATCCCCATGGCCCGCGCGGGCGAACCCGCCGAGGTCGCCCAAGTGGTCCTCTTCCTCGCCTCCGACATGGCGAGCTACATCACCGGAGCCGTCCTCGAAGTGACGGGCGGCCGCTACATGTGAGACACCCGCCGCTCCCTGCGAGCGGCGCCCCCAGACCCGTACCCCTGAAGCCTCGTACTTCCGAAGTCCCGTGCCCCGAACCGAAAGGCCTGACCGATGCCCGCCCTCCTGCGTGACGCGGTGATCTGTGAACCGGTGCGTACCCCCGTCGGCGGTTACGGAGGCGTCTTCCGCGAGGTGACCGCGGCCGAGCTGGCCGCCACGGTCGTACGGGCGGTCCTCGACCGTACGGGAGTGCCGCCCGGCGCCGTCGACGACGTCCTGCTGGGCCAGTGCTACCCCAACGGCGAGGCCCCGGCGATCGGCCGGGTCGTCGCCCTGGACGCCGGACTGCCGGTGGAGGTCCCGGGGTTCCAGATCGACCGGCGCTGCGGATCCGGACTGCAGGCCGTCATCACCGCCGCGATGCAGGTGCAGACCGGCGCCAGCGATCTCGTCCTCGCGGGCGGCGTGGAGTCCATGAGCCAGGCCGAGTTCTACACCACCGACGTGCGGTGGGGCGTACGCGGTGCAGGCACCACCCTGCATGACCGCCTTGCCCGTGGCCGGGTCACCTCCGGCGGGGTCAACCACCCAGTGCCGGGCGGGATGCTGGAGACCGCCGAGAACCTGCGCCGCGAGTACGGCATTCCGCGTGAGGAGCAGGACCTGCTCGCCCTGCGCTCGCACGAGAAGGCCGTCGCGGCCCAGCGGGCGGGCCGCTTCACCGACGAGATCGTGCCCGTCACCGTGCGCTCCCGCAAAGGCGAGACCGTCGTCGACTCGGACGAACACCCGCGCCCGGACTCGTCGTTGGACAAGCTCGCCTCCCTGCGGCCCGTGCTCGGCCGCCAGGATCCGGAGGCGACCGTGACCGCCGGGAACGCCAGCGGGCAGAACGACGGAGCCTCGGTCTGCATCGTCACCCATCCCGAGCGCGCGGCCGAGCTGGGACTGCGCCCGCTCGGGCGACTCGTCTCGTGGGCCGTCGTGGGCGTACCCCCGGAGACGATGGGCATCGGGCCTGTGCCCGCCACGGCCCGCGCCCTGGACCGTGCCGGGCTGAAGCTCTCCGACATGGACCTGATCGAACTCAACGAGGCCTTCGCCGCCCAGGTGCTGGCCTGCACCCGTGAATGGGGCCTGACCGAGGCCGACTTCGAGCGGTTCAACGTCAACGGCTCCGGCATCTCGCTCGGTCACCCCGTCGGCGCCACCGGCGGCCGCATCCTCGCCACCCTGCTGCGCGAACTCGACCGCCGAGAGGCCCGCTACGGCCTGGAGACCATGTGCCTCGGCGGCGGCCAGGGCCTCGCCGCGGTCTTCGAACGGCCGACGCTCACCAACCACGCTCATGGAGGACGCTGACCGATGGCCGGACTGATCGCATACGGCGCCTACGTACCGCACCACCGCCTCGCGCGGGCCGACATCGCCGCCACCCTCGGGACCCGAGCGGCCAAGGGCACGCGCGCGGTCGCGGGCTACGACGAGGACACCACCTCGATGGCCGTCGAAGCGGCACGCGGCGCCCTGACCGCCGACGGGCTGCGCGCCCGCATCGGCCAGCTCTTCCTCGCCACCGCCGCACCCGCCTACCTCGACAAGACGAACGCGACCGCCGTGCACGCCGCGCTCTCCCTCGACGAGCACGTACTCGCCGCCGACATGGCAGGCTCCGTACGCTCCGGCGTCGGCGCCCTGGTCACGGCCGCCCGTTCGCCGGTCCCGACCCTCGCGATCCTCTCCGACCTGCGCACCGGGCTGCCCGGTGGCGCGGACGAGAGCGCCGGGGGCGACGGCGCGGCGGCGTTCGTCTTCGGCGGGCACCGGGACAGGGCACCCGTCATCGCCGAACTCCTCGCCCACGACACCGTCAGCGACGAACTCCTGGAACGGTGGCGGCTGCCGGGCGCGCCCGCCTCCCGCGTCTGGGAGGAGCGGTTCGCCGAGGAGATCTACGTCGACCTCGCGGGCAAGGCCCTCGGTGCCGCCCTCGACCACGCCGGACTCACCGTGGACGCCGTCGACCACTTCGCGGTCGCGGGCCTGCACGCCCGGGCCTGCGCCACGGTCCGCCGGACGGCGGGCATACGGACCGAGGCGGTGACCCCGGACCTCACCGCGGCCATCGGCAACGCGGGCACCGCCCAGCCCGGACTGCTCCTCGCCGACGTGCTCGACCGCGCCAGGCCCGGCGAGACCATCGCGCTCGTCGTCCTCGGCGACGGCGCCGCCGTACTGCTGCTGCGTGCCACCGACGCCCTGCCCGCACACCGGGCAGCCCGCCCGGTGGCCGCACAGATCGCCGCGGGCAGCGCCCCCGTCCCGTACGCCACCTACCTCTCCTGGCGCGGACTGCTCGACCGCGAACCGCCCCGCCGCCCGGACCCCGAGCCCC
>NZ_JAAKZY010000059.1 GCF_011045015.1 Streptomyces scabichelini
GTGGCGCATACGGGGCTGGCGGGGCAGTGAGGGGTGGCCTGCTGGGGCGTACGGGTACGACTACCAGGCCCGGCACCATCACGGTCCACGACCCCGAGCCGGTCATCGCGCACATGGCCTCCTACCGGGCGTGGGCGGACCAGCACGACGTTCCCTTCGACGCGGCCATCGAGCGGGCCCGCGCCATCCTCGTCGACCGCATTGCGACCTAGTCGGAGGCTGCCACCCCGGCGGGGCCGTAATGGGACGCGACCGCAGGCTGGCCCGTGTAGTTCGGGCCGGCGGCCGGGTCGGCTCCCAGGTAGTGGAATGGGAGCCTTATGCTGCGCGCCCCCTGGAGCGTGAGGCGATGGTGGCGGGCGCTGTAGCGGAAGCCGGCTGTGCGCAGCGCTGTCACGGCAGCCCGCCCGGCAGGTGAACCGTCGGCCCAGCGGATCGAGTCGGGGTCGAAGTGGGCGAGCAGCAGGCCGTCGGGAGTCAGCCAGGAGGCGGCCCTGGCGAGCAGGCCGAGCTGGTCACCGACGTAGTGCAGGCCGTGCACACAAGTGATCAGGTCGTACGTCCGTTTCGGCGCCCAGTGCGAGACAGAGGCGGTGACCCGTTCCAACGTGGGCGGTGTCGGCACGGGGGCGAGCGGCCCCACCAGGTCGACGCCGGTGAGTACCGCGGCAGGCAGAGCGGACGCGGCCTGGTGCAGGGCGCGTCCCTCGCCGCAGCACAGATCGAGCCACGACGGGGCGGCGGCGCGCTCTGCCAGGTACGCGAGGGGGTCGAAACCGAGCTCACGGGCGTAGCTGTTCACACCGGCCAGACCGCGCTCGCGGTTCATCGCGTTGTTGGCGACCACGGATGATCGTTCCAACTCGGTCGCGGAGACCAGGTGAGAAGTCGTCATGGGTCATTGTCCCAGCCACGGTTCCCACCACCCAGTGAACTTGCTGAGCAGTGAGGGGTGGTCTGCCGCTGGCGTAGTGTGCTCGGGTGATCCGGGTACCAGAGGCGTTCGTACGGAGCACCGTCGAGCGAGAAGGAGAGCCCGGAGCGGCGTGGCTTGCCGAACTGCCCTGGATCGTGGGCGAGTTGCTGGGGCGCTGGGAGTGTGTGCCCGACGGTGACGTCATGCATGGCGGGGTCGGGGTCATCGTCCCGGTGTGGTGGCGGGGCGAGCGTGCCGCTGTGCTGAAGGTGTCGTTTCCGCATCCCGGCAATGTCCACGAGCCGGACGCGTTCACGGTGTGGGGCGGGCGCGGCGCCGTCCGGCTGTACGAGCGTGACGACGAGCGGTTCGCGATGCTGCTGGAGCGGGCCCGGACGTCGACTCTGGCCGAGGTGGAGGATGACGACGAGGTGGTGACGGTGGCGGGGCGGCTCAACCGCCGCCTTGCCGTCCCCGCACCACCCGGGCTGCCCCGGCTGCGCGAGCGGGCCGACGCCTGGGAGGAGCAACTGCGCAGGGACGCCGAGGAGTTGCCGCACGCCCTGCCGTGTCAGGTGCTGGACTCCGCCGTGGCGACCGTCCGCGAGCTGGGACGCGCCCAACCCGACACCGTCATCCACGGCGACCTGCACGCCCGCAACATCTTGCGCGCCGACCGCGAACCCTGGCTGGCCGTTGACCCGAAGGGATACGCGGGAGACCCGGCCTACGACGGCGGCACGCTGCTCAAGGCGCGCGCCCTGAAGCTCCTCGAAGCCGACGACCTGCGCAAGGCGGTCCGCCGTGCGCTGGACGTGTTCGCCGAGGGCCGCGGAGCTCGATCGCGAACGCGTCCGGCGCTGGGCCCAGTTCCACGCCGTCCAGGCCGCGTTCCACGGCCGCCGCCACGGATTCCGTGTCGCCCGCAGCGGATCACGACTGGACCGGCTCACCGAATTCGTGGACGGCCTGGCGGAGTTGCTCACGGAGACCGGACGTCGGCGCGGGGCCCGCTGATGTCAGTGGTCGGCCCTAGGCTTCCTCGCGCAACCGACCAGCAAGAGGAGACTCCCGTGACCGCCGAGGACAAGACGATGAAGCGCATCGAGGAAGCCATGGGGCTGCAACACGCAGGTGACACCGAAGGCGCCCGGCAGCGGTTCACCGAGATCTGGGAGGAGATCGCCTTAGACGGCGATCCCTTCCACCGATGCGTCCTCGCCCACTACCTGGCCGATCTGCAAGAGGACCCGCGGGACGAGCTCGTATGGGATCTGCGTGCCCTGGAAGCAGCGGGTTCCGTGACCGACGACCGGGCCAAGCAGCACGACGCGTCCTTGGCGATACGCGGGTTCTCCCCGTCCCTGCACCTCAACCTCGCGGCGGACTACCACAAGCTCGCTGACGAGGCGCAGGCCCGCGTACACCTGACGGAAGCCCAGCAACACCTCGACGCGCTCAAGGATGACGACTACGGCCAGGGCATCCGGTCGGCAATAGAGCGGCTGGCATCCCAGCTCACGGAGGCAGACCCCGACCCGCGCTGACCCCCGTCGGCTGCCGAAAAAGGAGCGGCAGTTGAGTGTCGTCTCGGATACGTTCGGCCGCATGGCTGACGAGTTGTTCGGACATCCGCGGCTGGCCCCGATCTACGACGCGGTCGATTCCGATCGCCGTGATCTCGATGCGTACGTGCGTGCAGTCGAGGAGTTCGGGGCGCGTCGAGTGCTGGATGTCGGTTGTGGGACTGGCGTGTTCGCGCTTCGGCTGGCCGAGCGCGGGATCGAGGTTGTCGGTGTTGATCCTGCCGCCGCGTCCCTCGATGTGGCCCGGGCCAAGCCGGGCGGCGACCGGGTGCGCTGGATCCATGGCGATGCAACAGCGCTTCCGCCGCTGCAAGTCGACCTCGCGACCATGACCGGGAACGCTGCCCAGGCCGTCGTCGACCCGCGGGTCTGGCAGGAGACCTTGCGAGGGGTCCACGACACGCTGCGGCCGGGCGGGCGTTTCGTGTTCGAGACCCGGGATCCCGCGAAGCGCGCCTGGGAGGAGTGGAACCGGGAGGCCACGTACGGCGTTACGGAGATTCCGGGCGTCGGCGCGGTCGAGACATGGCTGGACCTGATCGATGTCAGCGGGCCGCTGGTGACGTTCCGCGGGACATATGTCTTCGCTGCGGACGGGCAGGTGCTGACGTCGGACTCGACGCTTCGATTCCGTGAACGGGAGGAGGTCGAGGCCGAGTTGGCCGCGCAGGGGTACGTCGTGGAGGACGTGCGCGATGCGCCTGACCGGCCAGGCCGGGAGTTCGTCTTCGTCGCGCTACGCCGCGAGGACTGATCCCCACAGCGTGAGCACGTAGGTGCGTCCGTGTGGGACTGCCTGCGGCTCAGGCCACCGCCGTAGGCGCCAGTTCGCGTAGTTCGCGCAGTGCTGCCGCCACCGCCGGGCGGTCGTGGCCGGAGGCTCGGGTGCAGGTGAGGAGTTTGCGGTGCGGGTCGCCGGAGCAGCGTACGCGGGTGATCGGCAGGTGCGGGGTGAGGTGGGCGAGGCGGGGGATCAGGGCCACGCCCAGGCCGTGGGCCACCAGGTGGGCCGTGACGTTCCAGTCCAGGGCGTGGTGGACGATGTCGGGGGTGAAGCCGGCCGCGCCGCAGGCCGAGAGGACGTGGGGGCGGCAGGGGCTGTCCGGGACCGGGGCGATCCAGGGCTCGTGCGCGGCTTGCGTGAGGTCGACGCGGTCTCGCCCGGCCAGGCGGTGCCCCTTCGGGACGACCAGGTCGAACGGGTCGTCCAGGAGCGGCTGTTGGTCGAAGCGGGTGTCACTGAGCGGCGGGTTACGGGGGGTCGCCTCGACGACCGCCAAGTCGATCTCGCCCTCGAAGAGCAGGTCGAAGCTCGCCGGTACCTCCAGCTCCTGGATCTGGATGGCGAGGCGCGGGTGGCGTTCACGCAGACGCGCGGCCATCGGGGCGAGCAGGATCGAGATGGCCACCGGAAAGCCGCTCACCCGTAGCAGCCCGGCGGGCTCGCTGTGGTCGGCCCGCAGGTCGAGCTCCGCGCGCTCCCAACGGGCCTGGATCGCGTCGGCGTGTGTGAGCAGGCTCCGGGCCGCCGGAGTGAGTCGTACGCCACGGCCCTGTGGTTCCAGCAGGTCGACGCCCAGGTCACGGGCCAGCTGCCGGATCTGCTGCGAGGCGGCGGAGGGAGTGAAGTGCAGGGCGCGTGCGGCTGCGGTGACCGTTCCGTAGTGGTCGACCGCTCTCAGGACGTGCAGTCGGCGTAGGTCAATCATGAAGTCCACGCTTCACGGTGAGGTCCAGCAAGTCAACCTGGACGTACACAAAGGCCTGGGTCCACCCTGGCTGTGTCGCGACGGTCAGCCCAACCGTTCCACCGAAGGAGTGCGAGATGGCCAGCACAGCCGACCGCAGGACCGGCGGCGCCTGCCCGCACTGCGGATGGCCGGACCACGCCGAGCCCTTCCGGGTGGTGTCCCGGCACACCACCGCGGCGGGCGTCACGGTGTGGACCCGCTGCGGCTGCGGTTCGCTCCAGGTGCGCGTCGTGGACGCCACCGGCCTGCGCGTGGTCTCACGCAGTCGGCCCGCCGACCCCGCCGTGGCATCAAGGGACCTGTGCGACAGGTGAGTTGAATGAGTTCAGTGAGGTGTCGAACGCGGTTCGACGACCTGTGTGGCGGGAGTTGCTGCGCGAACCGTTGACGCGCAAGGGGTTCGATTCTACGGTCCCGTTCGAAGTTGTGATCAGCGTTCAGGATTTCGAACGCCCGTAGAGCGATCCCCGCAGAACGTCCCCCACTCGTAGGAGGATCCGCGTGAGCCGCACCTCCCGCAGAAGCAGCGGCAGAAGCAGCCGCAGAGCCGCCCGCAGAACCACCCGCAGAACCGCTCGCAGAACCGCCCTTCTCGCCGTCCCCGCGGCGATCCTGCTCGCGCTCGTCCCGAGCACGGCGTCCGCGTACCCGAACCCGGGCCGCGTCACCGGCGACATCGTCACCCACGACCCGACGATGATCCGCACCTCGTCGGGTCAGTACCAGCTGTACGCCACCGGCGGAGGCATCTCCTCCAAGACCTCCGGCGACCGCATCGCCTTCAGTGCCGGCGGCGACGCCTTCGGCAGCAGGCCGGGCTGGTGGCGGAACTACTCCTCCGTGCCGGAGGCCTGGGCGCCCGACATCTCGTACCACGGCGGCAAGTACCTGATGTACTACTCGGTCTCGTCGTTCGGCTCGCAGAACTCGGCGATCGGCCTTGCGACTTCGACGACCGCCCGGCCGGGCAGCTGGACCGACCAGGGCATCGTCCACACGTCGAGCTCGTCGAACGACTACAACGCCATCGACCCGAACCTCTTCGTGAACGACGACGGCAAGTGGTGGCTGTCCTTCGGCAGTTGGTGGACCGGGATCAAGATGATCCAGATCAACCCGTCCACCGGGAAGCAGCTGAGCTCCAACACCACCCGGTACCCCCTCGCCTCCCGCCCGACCGGCACCAAGGCCGTCGAAGCGCCCTACATCGTCAAGCGCAACGGCTACTACTACCTGTTCGCCTCGTACGACACCTGCTGCGCCGGAACCAGCTCCACGTACAAGGTCAAGGTCGGCCGGGCCACCAGCGTCACCGGGCCGTACCTCGACAAGAACGGCGTCGCCATGATGAACAACGGCGGTACGCCCGTGCTGGAGTCGCACGGCCGGTACATCGGCCCCGGCGGGCAGTCGATCATGAACGACGCGGACGGCGACCTGATCGTCTACCACTACTACGACGGCCAGGACAACGGCACCCCGAAGCTCGGCATCAACCTTCTGAACTGGAGCAGCGGATGGCCCGTCGCCTACTGACCCTGCTGGCGGCCCTCCTGCCCGCCTGAGCACGCCCCACCACGGCGGGAGCCGTGGCCGGGAGGATGTGGGACCTGCTGGCGAAGGTCCTGGGCCGACTCGAACGCGGCCCGATCCTCCCGGCCGGCGGAGGCCTCGTCGCGGGAAGAGCGAGGCCCCCGGGCAACCGGTCCGGCTTCCGGCTGGTCAGCCGACCCGGTTGTTTGCGGCCGCCTCCGGCCAGGCGGCACCACGAGCGACGGCGGCCGCAGGCCACCGGGTGGGCTGCGGCATCGGCTGCGGGCCGGGCTGCGGAACAGGGGTGAGACCGGCCTGTTGCTGCTGCTGCGCCTGAGCGGACAGCGGGGTCAGCCAGGGCGGCTGCTCGGGGGCCCCGGGGCCGGGCGGTTCCGTCATGCCTCGGGCCATGGCGGCGGTCAAGGGTTGCTGCTGGCGTTGCTGGCCCTGGTCCACGGCGGTCAGACCCTGTTGCTGCTGGTGCTGGGCCACGGCGGTCAGGCCCTGTTGTTGCTGGTGCTGGGCCACAGGTGCCAGCTGCGGTTGCTGCTGGTGCTGGGCCGCGGGAGCGAGCCCCGGTTGCTGCTGCTGCTGGTGGGACTGGGCAGCGGCGGCCAGCCCCGGCATACCCCCGCCGTTCGTGGAGCTGACCAGTCGGTCCACGGCCGCCGTACCCGAGCTGTAGGTGTTGTTCCCTCCACCCGACTCGGGTACGGCGGCTCCCCTCCTGGACCCGTAGAGCACCGACTCCAGGCCGGACACCAGGCGACGCACATCCACCTGGGGCCGGACCACGAGCCGCAGGAAGCGACTGGACGAGCCGATCTTGTTGCCGCACTCGCGGACCAGGATCCGGTGCTCGGTGAGCAGCCGATCCCGGACCACGGTGCCCTCGGCGCCCACGGGGAGGCGCACGAAGAGGAAGTTGCCCTGCGACGGATACACCGTCAGACCGGGCAGTTGGGAGAGCTGGCGGGACATGTCGAGGCGGTCGCGGCGGACCTGGTGCAGGCTCTCCATGTACTCGGCGCCGTGGTCCCGGAGCATGAACACCACCGTCTCCGCGAAGGAGTTGAGGTTCCACTTGGGCAGCATGGAGCGGATCCTGCCCGCCAGGCTCGGGTTGGCCACGAGATAGCCGAAGCGCACGCCGTGCAGCCCGAAGTTCTTGCCGAGGCTGCGCAGCACGATCACGTTGGGCCGCATCACCGCGTCCTCGACGACGCTCGGCTCGGCCTCCGCGTCGGCGAACTCCAGGAACGACTCGTCGATGATGATCAGATCCAGATCGGCGAGCGCGTCGCAGAAGGCGTTGATCGTCTGGCGGGGCAGAAAGCCGCCGTCGGGGTTGTTCGGGTTGCAGATGACGGCGACCCGGCTGCCCCGGGAGCGGATGAACTGGATGTACTGCGCCGGGTCGAGGGCGAAGCCGTTGCTCTCCTGGAGCGGGAACATGTCGACGCGCTTGCCGGTCTCCATCGGCTGGTCGGTCCAGCGGCCGAAGGTGGGGACGGGGATGGCGAGGGACTCACGGACCAGCAGGTGGTCGATCCAGGTGATGAGTTCGGTGGACCCGTTGCCCATCGCGACGCACTGCGGGGGCAGTTGGAGCAGATTGCACAGCTCACCGGTGATGGTGTCGGCGCTGCTCGGATAGAACGTGATGATGTCCCGCAGCCGGTGCGTCAGCTCCTCGAACATCGCGGGAGTGGGGAAGTACGGATTGCAGGGGATGCAGAAGTCCAGCGGACCCGACTCCCCGCTCTCTCGTGCCAGCGCTGCCATTGACGGGCTGTGCGCGCCGGTGCGGAACAGCGAGGTGACGTTGTCGGCCATGGACCCTCCGTCCGTGGGGGCGGCCCGCGCGGGCGTGATGCGGGCCGCCCCTACATACGAACGGAGATGTGTCCGTGTTCAACTCACGGGAAAGCTGAGGAGATTGAAGCTTCCCATCAGGTTTCAGCGGCCGAAGGAGTGGACAGTCGTCGAGCGGTACGTCTGACCAGGCCGAAGCGTGGTCGACGGGAACTTCGGCTGGTTCGGCGAGTCCGGGAAGTGCTGGGTCTCCAGGCACAGCGCGTCGCCCTGGCGGTAGATGTGACCGCCGGTGCCGACGAGCGTCCCGTCGAGGAAGTTCCCGGAGTAGAACTGCACTCCCGGCTCGGACGTCGCGATCTTCAGCGTCCGGCCGGAGGACGGGTCCCGCAGCTTCGCGATCGGCTCGGGCTTCGCCGTGATGCCCTTGTCCAGCACCCAGTTGTGGTCGAAGCCCTGGCCGTACAGGAGCTGCTGGTGCGCCTCGCGGATGTCCTCGCCGACGGACTTAGTGCGGCGGAAGTCGAACGGCGTGCCCGCGACCGGGGCCAGTTCACCAGTGGGGATCAGGCCCTTGTCGACGGGCGTGTAGCGGGACGCTGCGAGCTGCAGCTCGTGGTCGTAGACCGAGCCGCTGCCCTCGCCCGCGAGGTTCCAGTACACGTGGCTGGTGAGGTTGACGACCGTCGCCTTGTCGGTGGTGGCCTCGTAGTCGATGCGCCAGTCGCCGTGCCTGGTCAGGGTGTACGTGACCTTTGTCCTCAGCGTGCCGGGATAGCCCATCTCGCCGTCGACGCTGGTGTAGTGCAGGACCAGGCCGACGTCCGAGCCGGAGGTGAAGGCCTCCACGTCCCAGACGCGCTTGTCGAAGCCCTTGGCGCCGCCGTGCAGGCTGTTCTCGCCGTCGTTGACGTCCACCTGGTACGCCTTGCCGTCCAGTGTGAACTTGCCTTTGTCGATGCGGTTTCCGTACCGGCCGATCAGCGCGCCGAAGTACGGGCTGGAGGCGACGTAGTCCTCGATGTTGTCGAAGCCGAGGGACACGTTCGCGTACCGGCCGCGCCGGTCGGGGATCTCCAGGGACTGCACGATCCCGCCGTACGACAGGACCTTCAACCGGGTGCCGCCGTTCTCCAGCGACCAGCGGTGGACTCTGGTGCCGTCGGCCAGCTTGCCGAATAGCTCCTTCACGGGCTTTCTGCCTCCCGTCGGGTGTGCCGTACCGGCCGTTGCGTGTGCCGTACCGGCCGAAGCCGCGGCAAGTCCCGTTGCCGCGGCTGCTGCTAAGACTGTTCGCCTGCTTGTTCCCATTCCCATGTGTTACGGCTCCTCAAGTAAGTACGGGGGCCCGAGCGGGCCCCCGTACGACTGGAGTTACGAACCAACCTTGCGCTTGTTCCACACATCGAAGCCGACCGCCGCCAGGAGCACCAGGCCCTTGATGACCTGCTGCCAGTCGGTGCCGACGCCGACGAGGTTCATACCGTTGTTCAGCACGCCCAGGACCAGGCCGCCGATGATGGCGCCGAGGACCGTGCCGACGCCGCCGCTCATCGACGCGCCGCCGATGAACGAGGCGGCGATCGCCTCGAGTTCGAAGTTGAGGCCGGCCTTGGGCGAGGCCGCGTTGAAGCGGGCCGCGAAGACGAGACCCGCCAGGGCCGCCATCATGCCCATGTTCAGGAAGACCAGGAAGGTGACCTTCTTGTCCTTCACACCCGACAGCTTGGCCGCGGGCAGGTTGCCGCCGATCGCGTAGATGTGCCGGCCGACGATCGCGTTGCGCATGATGTAGCCGAAGCCGACGACCAGCACACCGAGGATCAGCAGGACCACCGGGGCGCCCTTGTAGCTGGCGAGCAGCATCGTCACCACGAGTACGGCGGAGACCAGCGCGACGAGCTTGAGCAGGAACAGCTTCACGGGCGGCACGTCGAGGGAGAACTCCTGCTGCCGCTTGCGGTCACGCAGCTCCTGGTAGATCACGAAGGCGATCAGGGCGAAGCCGAGCAGCAGGGTGAGGTTGTGATAGTTGGTGTTCGGGCCGACCTCGGGCAGGAAGCCGTTCGCGACCTTCTGCAGCCCCTGCGGGAACGGGCCGAGGGTCTGCCCCTCCAGGAAGATCTCCGTCAGACCGCGGAAGAGCAGCATGCCCGCCAAGGTGACGATGAACGATGGAATTCCCAGATACGCGATGAAGAAGCCCTGCATCGCTCCCGCGGCGGCGCCCAGGAGCAGGCACAGCACCACGGCGAGTGGCCACGGCAGGTCGTTCTTGACCATCATCACCGCGGCTATCGAGCCGACGAACGCGGTGAGCGATCCGACCGACAGGTCGATATGGCCCGCGATGATGACCAGCATCATGCCGATCGCGAGGATCAGGATGTAGCTGTTCTGCAGCACCAGGTTGGAGACGTTGCGCGGCAGGAGCAGGTCACCGTCGGTCCACACCGCGAACAGCGCCACGATCAGCCCGAGGGCGATCAGCATGCCGTACTGCCGCATGTTGCGGCGCATGCCGTCCAGCATCAGCTGGAGCAGGCCGCCACCCACGGCGGCATCCTTGCCCGGCGGCGCGGGTGCCGGGGTCTTGGCGGTCACATCGGTGCTCATCGGGTTACCTCTTTGTCCTTCGTCATCTGGCGCATCAGCACTTCCTGCGTGGCCTCCGCACGCGGGAACTCACCGGTCAGCCGCCCCGCGGCCATCGTGTAGATGCGGTCGCACATACCGAGCAGTTCCGGCAGCTCGGAGGAGATGAAGACGACCGCCTTGCCGTCGGCGGCCAGCTGGTCGATCACCGTGTAGATCTCGAACTTGGCACCCACGTCGATGCCGCGGGTCGGCTCGTCCAGGAGCAGCACATCGGGACCCGCGAAGATCCACTTGCTGAGGACGACCTTCTGCTGGTTGCCGCCCGACAGCCGGCCCACCTGCTCGAAGACCGTCGGCGCCTTGATGTTCATGGACTTGCGGAAGTCCTCGGCGACCTGGCGCTCCTCGTGCTCGTCGACGACGCCGCGCTTGGAGACCTTCCCCAGCGCGCTGAGGGAGATGTTGCGGCCGATGGTGTCGATGAGGTTGAGGCCGTAGTGCTTGCGGTCCTCGGTGACGTACGCGATCCCGTGCTTGACCGCCTCGGGCACGGTCTTGGTCCGGATCTCCTTGCCGTCCTTGAAGACCGAACCGCCCGCGTACCGGCCGTACGTACGCCCGAAGACGCTCATCGCGAGCTCGGTGCGGCCGGCGCCCATCAGCCCCGCGATGCCGACGATCTCCCCGCGGCGCACGCTGAGCGACACATCGTCGACCACCTTGCGCTGCTGGTCGATCGGGTGGTGCACGGTCCAGTTGCGGATCTCCAGGGCCGGTGCCGCACCCACCTCCGCCTCGTGCGGGGTGCGCTCCGGGAAGCGGTGTTCGAGGTCGCGGCCGACCATCCCGCTGATGATCCGGTCCTCGCTGGTCTCCGGAGCCTTCACGTCGAGCGTCTCGATGGACCGCCCGTCGCGCAGGATCGTCACCGAGTCCGCGACCTTGCGGATCTCGTTGAGCTTGTGGGAGATGATGATCGAGGTGATGCCCTGGTTCTTCAACTCCAGGATGAGATCCAGGAGTTTGCCGCTGTCCTCGTCGTTCAGAGCCGCGGTCGGCTCGTCGAGGATGAGCAGCTTCACCTTCTTCGACAGCGCCTTCGCGATCTCCACGAGCTGCTGCTTGCCCACGCCGATGTCGGCGACGCGGGTGTCGGGGTGGTCGCTGAGACCGACCCGCCGCAGCAGCTCGGTGGCGTGCTTCAGCGTCTCGGTCCAGCTGATGATCCCGCGCGTCGCGTGCTCGTTGCCGAGGAAGATGTTCTCCGCGATGGAGAGATACGGCACCAGGGCAAGCTCCTGGTGGATGATCACAATGCCGTGCTGCTCGCTCGCCCGGATGTCCTTGAAGGTGCAGAGCTCACCTTCGAAGAGGATGTCCCCTTCGTAACTGCCGTGCGGGTGGACGCCGGAGAGGACCTTCATGAGGGTCGACTTACCGGCGCCGTTCTCCCCGCAGATGGCGTGGACCTCGCCCTGCTGGACGGTCAGTGTGACGTCCGACAGCGCCTTGACGCCGGGAAAGGTCTTGACGATCGAGCGCATTTCCAGGACGGGTCCCGCCATGGTCGTGCCTTCCAATCCTAGGGTGCGGCGGTTCAGTTGACGTCGCTGGCCTTGACGTAGCCGGAGTCGACGACGACCTTCTGGAAGTTGGTCTTGTCGACGCTCACCGGCTCCAGGAGGAACGCGGGCACGACCTTCGCGCCGTTGTCGTACGTCTTGGTGTCGTTGGTCTCAGGCTTCTTGTCGTTGAGCACGGAGTCGACCATGCTGGCCGCCACCTTGGCGAGCTCGCGGGTGTCCTTGAAGACGGTCGCCGTCTGCTCGCCCGCCTTGATCGACTTCAGCGAGGCGACCTCGGCGTCCTGTCCGGTGACGACCGGCAGCGGCTTGTTCTTGGAGCCGTAGTCGTCCGACTTCAGCGCCGACAGGATGCCGATCGAGATGCCGTCGTAGGGCGAGAGGATCGCGTCGACCCGGCCGCTCCTGTACGCCGAGGTCAGGAGTTCTTCCATGCGCTTCTGCGCCTGGCCGCCGTCCCAGCGCAGCGTGGTGACCTGGTTGAGCTTGGTCTGACCCGACTTGACGACGAGCTGCTTCTTGTCGATGTAGGGCTGCAGGACCTTCATCGCGCCCTGGAAGAAGTAGCGGGTGTTGTTGTCGTCGTTGGAGCCGGCGAAGAGCTCGATGTTGAACGGGCCCTTCTTGGAGCCGTCCGCCAGACCGAGCTTCTCGGCGATGTACCCGCCCTGGAGCTCGCCGACCTTCTCGTTGTCGAACGAGGCGTAGTAGTCCACGTTCGGGCTGTTGAGGATGAGGCGGTCGTAGGAGATCACCGGGATGTCGGCGTCCTTGGCCTGCTGGAGGACGTTGTCCAGCGACTTGTTGTCGATGGCCGCGATGATCAGTGCGCTGACACCCTGCGTGATCAGGTTCTCGATCTGCGAGACCTGCTGGTCGGGGTCGTCCTCGCCGTAGACGAGCTTCGTCTTGAAGCCCTTGTCCTTGAGGTGCTGGACAACGTTGGCGCCATCGGCGATCCAGCGCTCCGAGGACTTGGTCGGCATCGCGATGCCGACCGTCGAGCCCTTGGCGTCTCCCTTGTTCTCCTCGCTGCCGCCTTCGCCGCTCTGGCCGCAGGCCGAGAGGGTGAGGGCCAGGGAGGAGGCCGCGGCTATGACGGCGAGTGCACTTCTGCGGTTACGCATGATCATCATCCTTGATGTGTGAGGGAGCGCCCGGTCTGAGGAGGCTGTCGGATTGTGTGCGGCTGCGTGAGCTTTTGTGAAGAGGGTTTATCCGGAACGTTATGAGGGAATTTCAAACCGGTTCAGTTTCCCGGGCATACGGGAGCCCAGCGGCGCCATGTCTGCGTCCGCTCCGTGCCGGGCGAGCAGGTCAAGAGCGAGCCGGCCGCGCCGCACCCGCTCCTTGGCTGTACTCAGGGTCAGGTCCCGCATATGGGTGCCGTACGGGTAGATCCCGGGGGCCTTGGACAGGCCGAACTTCAGGTAGATCGGTGCGCCGCGTCTGATCAGCTCGGCGACCTCGTACATGCGCACGTAACCGCCGAGGTCGTCGGGCGCCTCGATGTACATGTCCATGGGTGCGGCGCTGACCCGGCGGATCTCCGTGAGGTGGTCGAGGGTCAGATCGCTGGGGACGTTGATGGAGTCGCCGCCGAGCTGCTCGTACACGGCGTACGCGGCCGGGTTGACGGGGCCGACCAGTGCGGAGACCTTGAGGGTCGTGTCGGCGGGGATGATCCCGGCCTCACGCGCGCGGTGCAGGGTCCACAGCACGCCCTCGTCGGCGACCAGCAGGCACTTCACGCCCAGTTCCGTGGCCCGTACGGCGTCCTCGACGCAGCCGGCGACCGCGTCATGGCCCCGGGCTCTCAGTCCGCCGCCTCGGGAGTCCGTACGGGTCGAGCCGCCGATGTCCCAGGTTCCGCGCGGGCCCGTGAACAGGCACAGCTCGATGTCGCGCTCGTTGGTGGCCTCGACCATCTCGGTGATCTCGGCGTCGGTCAGCATCCAGACACCGCTGCCCTGGCTGATCCGGTGGATCGGCACATCCAGCCGCGAGGACTCCTTGAGGACCACGGCCAGTGCCTCCGGCCCCTCACACGAGGGAATCTCGGTGCGCCACCGGCCGCCTTCGGGGAAGGCGTGCGGTGAGGCGTCGGCGGGGGAGAGGGCGGGAGCGCTCAGCCCGAGCGCGGCGAGCGACGGCTCACCGGGTCGACGGGCTGCTGCGGCGGAGGCGTCGGTCACAACTAACCTTCTTCTTGTGCGGTATTTCGGACGTGGTCCGTGACGGTGGATGTACGCCGGTACGCAGTGTCAGGGTCTCCGTACCGGCGTACGGCTCGAGGGGGCGCGGGCGCCCGGTGGTGCTGGTACTACGGCCGGATCAGGACCTTGCCGACCTTGGGGTCTCCGGAGCCGACCAGCTCGATGGCGTGCTCGAACTCCTCCAGCGGCAGCTCGTGCGTGACCAGGGGCAGCGGGTTCAGCAGACCGGCGCCGAACACTCGCACCGTGTGGGCCCAGGCCTCCGGCGGCGCCCCGAACACGGTGTGCACCTCGAGCTGCCGTACGACGAGGTCGGTGGGGTCGAGTCCATCGGCGCCCGGAGCCGGAATACCGGTGAGGACCAGGCGTCCGCCGCGTCTGAGCAGCGCGGCGGCGGTGCGCGCCGCGTCCGCGGAACCGGCGGTCTCGATCACGACGTCGAAGTCGTCGGGGAGCTCCTGGTCCTTGGTGCGGAAGTCCGTGGCGCCGAAGTCCTTGGAGAGGGTCGCACGGTCCGGGCGGGTGCCGACCACGAGCAGTTCGGCCGGGGAGCCCGCCTTCAGGAACTGAACGGCGAACATCCCGAGCGTCCCCGTGCCCACGACGGCGACCCGCTCGCCGGGCACCGCGTTCGCCTTGAGCGCGGCGGCGGCGATACAGGCGGCCGGCTCGAGCAGGGCCGCCGCCGTCAGGTCGGCGTCGTCCGGCAGGACGTGGAGCAGCCGGGCGGGGAGCGTCAGCGTGGTGGCCATGGCGCCGGGCTGGGTGAAGCCCGTCTCCTCGTAGCCGGCCGAGCACAACGTCGTCTCGCCCGCGTGGCAGCGGTCGCACACCTGGCAGTTCCGGAAGCCCTCGCCCACCACCTTGCGACCGACGAGGGACGCCGGGACCCCGGAGCCCACCGCCTCGACCGTCCCGGACCACTCGTGGCCCGGTGTGAGCGGGTAGCGGACGTAGCCCTCCGGCCTGTTGCCCTGGTACACCTCGCGGTCGCTGCCGCAAATACCGCTCGCATGGACCCGTACGAGGGCCTCCCCGGCGGCCGGAGCGGCGGGCTCGTGCGGGACGAGCCGGTGCTCACCCGGCGCCTCGATGACGACCGCGGTGCTCACTTGGCCGCCTTGGGCTTGCGCTGCTCCCAGCCGTCCGCCCACAGGTCGAAGCGGGCCTGCTGCTGAGGGAACTCGGCCGCCGCGTCCGTGTCCAGCTCGACACCGAGGCCCGGCTCTTCGGAGAGGTGGAAGTACCCGTCGACGACCTGGGGCGCGCCCTTGACGACCTTCTTGATCTCCGCGTCCGCGAAGTCGTTGAAGTGCTCCAGGATCTTGAAGTTCGGGGAGGAGAAACCGACCTGGAGGGAGGCGGCGGTCAGGACGGGACCGCCCACGTTGTGCGGCGCGACGAGCATGTAGTGGGTCTCGGCGGTGGCGGCCAGCTTCCTGGTCTCCCAGATGCCGCCGATGTGACCGACGTCGGGCTGGATGATGTCCACGGCCTGGCTCTCGAAGAGCTCACGGAACTCGATGCGATCGTGAATGCGCTCACCGGTCGCCACCGGGATGTCGACCTTCGCGGCCACCTTCTCCAGAGCCTTGAGGTTCTCCGGCGGCACCGGCTCCTCCAGCCAGGCGGGCTTGAAGGGGGCGAGCTCGCGGGCGAGGCGGACGGCGGTCGAGGGCGAGAACCGGCCATGCATTTCCAGCATCAGCTCGGCGTCGGGCCCGATGGCGTCCCGTACGGCCTCGATGAGGGAGACGGAGTAGAGGGTCGCCTCGTGGTCGAGCTCGAACTGGCCGGTGCCGAAGGGGTCGATCTTGAGGGCCTTGTAGCCGCGCGCGACGACCTCCTGCGCGGCCTTGTGGTACGCCTCCGGGGTGCGCTCCGTGGTGTACCAGCCGTTGGCGTACGCCTTGACCTTGTCGGTCACCTTGCCGCCGAGCAGCTGCCAGACGGGGACGCCGAGAGCCTTGCCCTTGATGTCCCAGCAGGCCATCTCGATCACCGCGATGCCGGACATCACGATCTCGCCGGCGCGCCCGTAGTCGCCGTATTTCATCCGGCGGACCAGGTCCTCGACAGCGAAGGGGTCCGACCCGAGAATGTGGTTGGCCTCTGCCTCGTGCAGATAGCCGAGCAGGGCGTCGGTGTGGCCCAGCATGCGGGTCTCGCCGACGCCGGTGAGTCCCTCGTCGGTGTGCACCTGTACGTAGGTCAGGTTGCGCCACGGCGTCCCTACTACGTGCGTGCTGATTCCCGTGATGCGCACGGCAGTCGCTCCCTGTCGCTCTTCGGTTTGCTTGTTCGAAATATCGTCACACGTTCGAAATGCTGATCGTGACAGTAAGTATGCGACGGTCGGAGTGTCAATGGGTCGAACGCATAACGGTTTGGACGCGATGGTGTGGGGATGGCCGGAAATGATCCGTAGTGTCGTCGACTCGACACACCGGAGCGGCCAGGTCCCTACACAACCTTCACGGCTGCGGCTATCAGCATGCCCTATGAGGAATTTAGTCTTCCGGCGTCATGGACTACTGCCACCCGTGCCAACGGCACCTCAATGGCGCCCTGGCCTGCCCCGGGTGCGGTACGTCGGCCGAAGCGTGCCGTGCGTACGCGGATTCGTTGTCCGACCGTGACGCCGCGGACGCGGACGAACGTGAGGACGAGTACGAAGAGGCCGAAGGCGAGGCGGGTGGACGCCAGGCCCGGGGCCGTGGGCGCGGCGCGCGGGCGAGCCGACGGGACCGGCGGGCCGCGCTCCACCGGCGCCGTCGTCGGCGGGCCCTGCTGATAGGCGCGGGGCTGCTGCTTGCGGCGGGCGGGCTGAGTCTCGCGGAGCTCGGCCGGGAGGGCCCGTCCGGGGAGCCCGCGGAGGCGGCCGTGGACGACGCCTCGACGCATTCGCCGACGGCGTCGGCGGACGCTTCGCCGGAGTCCCGTCGGGGTTCCACCGCGGGGGGCGCTTCGCCGGACGAGTCGGCGTCTGCCTCGGCCTCGGAGTCCAGGAAACCGAAGAAGGACCGGGACAAGCGCAAGGATCCCTCGGAGTCGGCCACGACGCCGGATCCCGCGACCTCGGCCACCACGCCGGCCGCCCCGCCCGCCACGTCACCGGACCCGGCCACCCCGACGTCCCGCCCGACCTCCGACCCGCGACCGCCGTCCCCGACCCCTACCGAGACGTGCACGCGCTTTCTGTGGTGGTGTGGCTAGAGCTCGGACGCCTCCGACTCGGCCGGACGCGCCGCCGCGTTATTCAACCGTGACGCCTTCCCGTTGACCGCGCTCTTGACCGGCATGGATTGTTAGCGCTCACAATGACCTCCGTCGTGGGGCTCCCCGGAATCCGGGACCGGCCGCCGCAGAGCCGGGTGTGAATCCGGCTGGGCGTAAACACCCGCCCACATCGCAGGACTTATCGGCAGACGAGCGCCAAAGGAGGTGCGGCCGTGGCACATGCACAGCTTCGGCCGCCCACCATGGCGGACGTCGCACGACTGGCGGGGGTGTCCCACCAGACGGTGTCCCGCGTGCTGGGGGATCACCCCAATGTGCGGGACGAGACACGGGCCAGAGTGCTCCGTGCGATCGAGGAGATGGGCTACCGCCGCAACTCCTCGGCCCGGGCCCTGGCCACCCGGCGCACCCGGACCCTGGGTGTGGTCGCCTCCGACACCACCCTCTACGGGCCGGCCAGCACGTTGTTCGCGCTCGAGGAGGCGGCACGTGCCGAGGGGTACCTCGTCTCGACGGTCAGTCTGCGCAAACTGACCGTGGAGACGCTCTCCGAGGCCCTCGACCACCTCAGCGAGGGCGGGGTGGAGGGAGTGGTCGCCATCGCCCCGCAGCGGTCGGCGGTGGACGCTCTGGCCGAACTCCGCCGTCCGTTCCCCGTGGTCATCGTGGGGAGCGGCTCTGGTGCGGACATCCACAGCGTCAGCGTGGACCAGCACTCGGGAGCACGGCTGGCCACCGGTCATCTGCTGGCTGCCGGCCACCGCACGGTCTGGCATCTCGCCGGACCCGAGGACTGGCAGGAGGCGGCCGACCGGGCCGCCGGCTGGCGGGCGACCCTCGAAGCGGCGGGTGTCGAACCGCCCATGTCGCTGCGCGGAGACTGGAGTCCGCTGTCGGGCTACCGGGCCGGCCAGGAACTGGCAGGCTGGGTGGGCCGGGGGCTGACCGCCGTCTTCGTCGCCAACGACCAGATGGCACTGGGGGTGTTGCGGGCCCTGCGTGAAGCGGGCGTGCGGACTCCCCAGGACGTCGCCGTGGTCGGCTTCGACGACATCCCGGAGTCGGAGTTCTTCGCCCCTCCGCTCACCACCGTCCGGCAGGACTTCTCGACGGTGGGCAAGCGCAGCATCGCCCTGCTCCTCGATCTCATCGAGGGCCGGGCCCCCTCCGGGCCGCCCCGGATCACCATCGAACCCCAACTCGTCGTCCGCGCCAGTACCTTCCCGCACGCCCCTCAACCGGAGGGCGTTCCCGACTTACGCGGCTGACGCTGCCGATACGGCTGACACGACACCAACCAGTCGCCCCTCACGCACCCGTGTGGCCGACATTTCGAACAATGATCGACAGGCTGGACGTAGTGCGGCCGGCCGGTCCCACCGAGTACGGCGGTCCATCGCCGGGCCGGTCTTCAAAGGAGAAGAACATGCTCAACAGACGGAACTTCCTCACCGCGGCGGTCGGCGTGGCGGCTGCGGGCGGCCTGGCGGCCTGCGCCAAGGAGGACGACAGCTCCTCCACCTCGTCCTCCGGAGACGGCGGCAGCAAGAAGCTCACCCTCGGCTTCTCCCAGGTCGGTTCGGAGAGCGGCTGGCGCAGCGCCAACACCGACTCGGTGAAGGCGTCCGCCAAGGAGGCGGGCTACACCCTCAAGTTCTCCGACGCCCAGCAGAAGCAGGAGAACCAGATCTCGGCGATCCGCAGCTACATCGCGCAGAAGGTGGACGTCATCGCCTTCTCGCCGGTGGTCGTCACCGGCTGGGACGCGGTGCTCAAGGAGGCCAAGACCGCGAAGATCCCCGTGGTCCTCACCGACCGTTCCGTCGACACCGCCGACGAGTCCCTGTACGTCACGCTCGTCGGCTCCGACTTCACCGACGAGGGTCGGCGCGCGGCCAAGATCCTGGAGAAGGTCCTCGAGACGGCCGGCCACAAGGGTGCCGTGAAGATCGCACAGCTGGAGGGCACCACCGGTGCCGCCCCTGCGATCGAGCGTGCCAAGGGCTTCAAGGAGGTCATGGACGCCGACCACAAGGACGACTGGAAGATCGTCGTCAGCCAGACCGGTGACTTCACCCGCGCCGGCGGCAAGCAGGTCATGGCGGCCTTCCTGCAGTCCAACCCGGACATCGACGTGCTGTTCGCGCACAACGACGACATGGGCATCGGCGCCATCCAGGCCATCGAGGCGGCCGGCAAGAAGCCCGGCAAGGACATCCTGATCGTCACGGTCGACGGCGTGAAGGACGGCTTCGTCGCGATGTCCGAGGGCAAGATCAACGCCATCGTCGAGTGCAACCCGCTGCTCGGCCCCCAGCTGATGGAGGTCGTGCAGAAGGTCAAGGACGGCGAGACGGTCGAGCGCTGGATCAAGACCAAGGAGAGCGACTTCATGCAGGACCAGGCCAAGGACGCGCTCCCGACCCGCAAGTACTGACCGACCCGCACCCACCGGCAGGGAGCCCGCGGACGACCGAACCACCCTCGGTCCCGGGGCTCCCTGCGGGCCTGAACGAATTTCTTGAATTCCAAGAGGAGCGCTGCCATGGCAGAGCCGCGGCCCGTCCTGGAGATGACGGGCATAGTCAAAGAGTTTCCGGGGGTACGGGCTCTGTCGGGCGTCGACTTCCGGCTCTTCCCCGGCGAGATCCACGCCCTGATGGGCGAGAACGGTGCGGGGAAGTCCACCCTCATCAAGGTGCTGACCGGGGTCTACTCCCTGGACGGCGGCACCATCACCCTCGACGGGAAGTCCGTGCTGTTCGGCAGCCCGCTGCAGGCGCAGCAGGCCGGCATCAGCACGGTCTACCAGGAGGTCAACCTCTGCCCCAACCTCTCCGTGGCGGAGAACATCTTCATCGGGCGCGAACCCACCCGCGCGGGCCGCATCCAGTGGAAGCGGATGCGCAAGGAGGCGGCGGAGCTGGTGGACCGGCTCGGCCTCGACATCGACGTCACCGCGCCCCTGTCCTCGTACCCGCTGGCCGTGCAGCAACTGGTCGCGATCGTACGGTCGGTGGGCACCGGTGACAGCGACGGCGAGGGGTCGGGCACCAAGGTGCTGGTCCTTGACGAGCCGACGTCCAGCCTCGACCGCGACGAGGTCCTCGAACTGTTCCGCCTGATGCGGCAGTTGAGGGACGAGGGCGTCGCGATCCTGTTCGTCTCCCACTTCCTCGACCAGATCTACGAGATCTGCGACCGGATGACCGTTCTGCGCAACGGCGGCCTCGTCGGCGAGCACATGGTGAGTGAACTCGACCAGGTCGGACTGATCCAGCTCATGATCGGCAAGGCCATGGACCAGCTGGAGGGGCTCCACGAGCACCAGCTGCGCTCTGAGGTCGGCGAGGCGCTGATCCAGGCGGACGGCCTCGGCAGGACGGGCGGTATCGCCCCCTTCGACCTGGAGATCAAGAAGGGCGAGGTCGTCGGACTCGCCGGCCTGCTCGGCTCGGGCCGCACCGAACTCGCCCGGCTGCTCTTCGGCGCCGACCAGCCGGACAGCGGCAAGGTGTCCATAGGCGGCAAGCAGATCTCGATGAGCGCCCCGAACGACGCGATCGGCGCCGGTGTCGCGTTCTGCTCGGAGAACCGCAAGACCGAGGGCCTCGTACCGGATCTGACGGTGCGCGAGAACATCATCCTCGCCCTCCAGGCGGCGCGCGGCTGGCTCCGGCCCATCCCGGCCGCCCAGCGCGACGAGCTCGTCGCCAAGTACATCAAGGCGCTGGACATCCGCCCCGCCAACCCGGAGGCCAGGGTGGGACAGCTCAGCGGCGGCAACCAGCAGAAGGTCCTGCTCGCCCGCTGGCTGATCACCCAGCCGAAGCTGCTGATCCTGGACGAGCCGACGCGCGGCATCGACGTCGGCGCGAAGGCGGAGATCCAGAAGCTCGTCGTCTCACTCTCCGAGGACGGCATGTCCGTGCTGTACATCGCGGCCGAGCTGGAGGAGGTACTCCGGCTCAGCCACACCATCGGAGTGCTGCGCGACCGCCGACTGGTGGCGCAGATCACCAACGGGCCCGAGATCACTCCCAGCCGGATCCTGGAGACCATCGCGAGCGGAGAGCACCAGTGACCACCACTTCCCGATGGCGAGCGCTGACGCGCCACAACCTGTTCTGGCCGGTCGTGGTTCTGGTCGTCCTGCTGCTCGTCAACGTTCCCTTCACCCCCGACTTCCTCTCGGTCGGGATGACGAACGGCCACCTCCACGGCAGCCTCGTCTCGATCGTGCTGTTCGGCTCGCCCCTCATCCTGGTGGCGGTCGGCATGACCCTGGTCATCGCCACCGGCGGCATCGACCTCTCCGTCGGCGCCGTGGTCGCCATCACCGGGGCCCTGACCTGTTCGTACATCAGCGACCAGTCCGACCAGAGCGCCCTGTCCGGGGTGTTCCTGGCCATGGGCATCGGACTGCTGGCCGCGGTCGTCTGCGGTCTGTGGAACGGCTTCCTGGTCGCCCGGATGGGCATCCAGCCGATCATCGCCACGCTGATCATCATGGTCGCCGGACGCGGTGTCGCCCAGCTGGTCACCGACGGCCAGATCATCACCATCAACAGCGAGCCGTACGAGCTGATCGGCGGCGGCTACTGGCTGACGCTGCCCTTCTCCATCTTCGTGGTGGCCGTGGTCGTGGCCGTCACCGTGGCGCTGACCCGCCGCACCGCGCTCGGTCTGCTCGTCGAGTCGGTCGGCGGCAACGCCGAGGCCAGTCGTCTGGTGGGCATCAGGTCCCGGCGCATCAAGATCATGGTGTACGTGTTCTGCGCGCTGTGCGCGGGCATCGCGGGCCTGATGATCAGCTCCAACACCTCGGCCGCCGACGGCAACAACGCCGGCCTGTGGATCGAACTCGACGCGATCCTCGCCGTGGTGATCGGCGGCACCTCGCTCCTGGGCGGCCGGTTCTCCATCGGCGGCACGGTGATCGGCGCCCTGGTCATCCAGACCCTGACCACCACGATCTACACCATCGGCGTGCCGACCCAGACCAACCTGGTCTTCAAGGCCGCCGTCGTCATCGTCGTCTGCCTGCTGCAGTCCCCGAAGTTCCGCGCCAAGGTCTTCGGCGCCAGGTTCGGGGCCGGGTTCGGCCCGAAGGGCGGCACCGGCAAGCCGGTCGCGGCCCCGGCGGAGCCCGCCGCCGCGACCGAGGCCGCTCCCAAGATGGAGGTGTCGTGATGAGCACGACCACCAAGAGCCCCACGGCCCCGGACAGCCGTACCAGTACCCCGTCCAAGGCCGCGCGTCTGCTCGGCGACCGGCGCCTGCCCGTCCTGGTGACGGCGGCTCTGTTCCTCGTCATGTACGGCGTCGGCCTGAGCCGGTACCAGAACTACGGGTTCGCCGAACCGCAGGTCTTCATGAACCTGTTCATCGACAACGGCTATCTGCTGGTCGCCGCCGTCGGTGTCACCTTCGTCATCCTGTCCGGCGGCATCGACCTGTCCGTGGGCTCGGTGATCGGCTTCACGACCATGTTCACGGCATGGCTGGTGGAGCGTCAGGGGCTGCCGATCCTGCTCGTCATCCCCATGGCGCTGGCCGTGGGGGCGTTCGGCGGTTTCCTGATGGGCTATGTGATCCACAACTTCGAGATCCAGCCCTTCATCGTGACCCTCGCCGGCCTCTTCCTCTTCCGGGGCCTGTGCCTGGTCATCAGCAAGGAGTCGATCTCCATCGGCGACGCCTCGGTGAGCAGCATGGCCCAGACGCAGGTGAACCTGGGGATGGGCTTCCTCTCGATCGGTGCGATCGTCGCGCTGGTCGTCCTCGCCGTGGCGTTCTACGTCCTGCACTACACGCGCTTCGGACGCCGGGTGTACGCCGTCGGCGGCAACGAGCAGTCGGCCCTGCTGATGGGTCTGCCGCAGGGCGGCACGAAGATCGCCGTCTACACGATCAGCGGCTTCTGCTCGGCGCTCGCCGGACTGCTGTTCACGCTCTACATCCAGTCCGGTGACCCCCTGCACGCCACCGGCATGGAGCTCGACGCGATCGCCGCCGTCGTCATCGGCGGCACGCTGCTCACGGGCGGCTCCGGCTATGTGATCGGCACCCTGTTCGGTGTGCTGGTCCTCGGCCTGATCAAGAGCATCATCCAGTTCGAGGGCACGCTCAGCTCCTGGTGGACGAAGATCGCCACCGGTGTGCTGCTGTGCGCCTTCATCCTGATCCAGCGGGCGATGACGGCACGGAAGAAGACCTGACCGTGAAGTACGGTCCGGTCGGCGAACGCACCCGACCGGACCGTACTTCCCGTGATCATCAGCTTCCCGTCATCATCAGCCCAGCGCCAGTTCCGCCCAGATCGTCTTGCCGTCGTCGGTGTGGCGGCTGCCCCAGCGCTCGGTGAGCTGGGCGACGAGAAGGAGTCCCCGGCCGCCCTCGTCGAAGGTCTTGGCCCGGCGCAGGTGCGGAGCCGTGCTGCTGCCGTCCGACACCTCGCAGATCAGGGTGGCGTCCCCCTGGATCAGACGCAGCCGGACGGGCGGACTGCCGTGCCGGATGGCGTTCGTGACGAGTTCACTCACCACGAGTTCGGCCGCGAACGCCGCCTCGTCCAGGCCCCAGACGTCCAGCTGTTCCACGACGTACTTCCTGGCCCTGGCCACCAGGGCCGGGTCAGGTGGAACATCCCAGGTCGCGACCCGCCAGGGCGCCAGGCCCTGGGTGCGGGCCAGCAGAAGTGCCACGTCGTCGGCCGCACCGTCAGCGGGGAGCAGGGTCTCTACGAGGTCGCGGCACGTCTCGTCCAGCGAACCGGCGGATCGCGACAGCGCCTGATACAGCAGCTCGTAACTCGCGTCGATGTCCCGGACACGGTTCTCGATCAGGCCGTCGGTGCACAGAGCGAGCACGGTGCCCTCGGGCAGTTCGAACTCAACGCGCTCGAAGGGTAGTCCGCCCACGCCCAGCGGCGGACCCGCGGGTACGTCGATCCGCTGTGGGGAACCGCCCGGGACCACCATGACCGGAGGCGGATGACCGGCCCTGGCGAACGAGCAGCGGCGCGAGACCGGGTCGTACACCGCGTACAGACAGGTGGCGCCGACCTCGCCGGTGGCTCCTGCGTTCCCGGCCTCCGCGGAGAGCCGTACGACGAGGTCGTCCAGATGCGTCAGTAACTCGTCCGGCGCCAGGTCGACGTCGGCGAGCGTCCGCACGGCCGTGCGGAGCCGCCCCATGGTGGCGGAGGCCTGGATCCCGTGGCCGACGACATCACCGACCACCATGGCGACGCGCAGACCGGACAGCGGGATCACATCGAACCAGTCCCCGCCCACCTCCGCGTGCGCCGCCGGAAGATAGCGCGAAGCCGTCCGCAGCGCCGCCGTGCGGGGCAGCGTCTGCGGCAGCAGGCTGCGCTGGAGGGCCAACGCGGTCTCGCGTTCGCGGGAGAAACGCAGGGCGTTGTCGACGCAGACGGCCGCCCTGGCCGTGATCTCCTCGGCCAGCAGGGCATCGTCGGCGGTGAAGGGCTCCGGAGTGCGGTACCGCACGAACACGGCCACGCCGAGTGTCGCGCCGCGGGCCCGGATCGGAACCGACATCCCCGAGTGCACGCCGTACTCCTTGACCCGCTCACTGCGTGGCTCGTCCCCGGCGAGCCATTCCTGGAGCGCGGCGACCGGGTCCGACCTCACGATCGTCCGGCCGGCCAGCAGGGAGTCGGCCTGCGGCGACGAGGCCGGATACGCGTCGACCTCGCCCGGCTCGATCACGGCTTCGGGGCATCCCGGCGTGATGGACCGATGGGCGGCGCGGCGCAGTACGACGGGGGCGGTCGGCGTGCCCGCGGGGTACTCGCCGCTGTCGTCCGGCGGGTCCATGAGGTCGACGCTCACGAAGTCGGCGAGACCGGGGACGCACACATCGGCCAGTTCCTGGGCGGTGCGTGTGACGTCGAGGGTGGTGCCGACGCGGATGCTCGCCTCGTTGACCAACTGGAGCCGCTGGCGGGCCAGGTCCTGCTCCGTGATGTCGTGGGCGGTCAGACAGACACCGCGCACCACGCCATCGGCGTCGGTCAGCGGCGCGAACTTCGCCGACCACGGGTGTGCGTGCTCCTCCCCACCCGTGCGCAAGTAGATGTCCATGTCCTGCCGTTGACCGGTGAGGAACGCCCGGCGCAGATGCCTCTCGAGTTCCTCGCTCTGCTGCTTGCCGCCGATCTCCGCGAGCCGCAGGCCCCGGATGCGCTCCTCCGGCAGACCGATGACGCGTTCCATCGCCTCGTTGATCCTGTGCAGCCGCAACCGCTCGTCGTAGATCGCCATGGCGCAGGGGGACTGCTCCAACACCGCCGTCGACAAAGCGTCGTCGAACGGCAGTGGGCCTCTGTCCTCCAGTGGGCAGATCACCAGCCACTCGCTGCGGTCGCCGAGCTCCGGCCGACTGCGATGGGCGAGCAGCCACACGGACAGCTCATGGCCGTCGCGGTGGCGCAGGGCGAGGGTGCCGCTCCAGTGGTCGGCCCCCGGCGCGGGGAGCACGATCTTGCTGCCCGCTGACAGCAGCCGCTCCGCGGGCCGGCCGACGACGTCCGGCGGTGTGTGCCCCAACAGCCGTTGGGCGCCCTCGCTCCATCCGACGACGGCGCCGGTGCTGTCGATGACCGCCTGTGCCGAACCGGCCTCGTCGAATGGGTCCTTCGGTCCTTCTCCCGCTGTGTCCTTGTGCCGGCTCATCCTTTACGCGTCTCGTTTCTCCCGCCCCGAGATCTTGAGCTATGGAACAGCTATGGAACGCAAGAGCCCCCAGTGAACAAAACTTCTACTTGAAGGCTAAAGCGCGAGCCGAGATCCCTGCAGCAGTACGGACGAACTTGCGGCCCTCCTCACACACGGAGCGGCGCCCGGGGCGATGCCCCGAACGCCGCTCCACCGTGGGGAGTTGGGCCGTCAGCCGAAGATGATGCCGTAGGCCTTGGTGCCGGTGAGGTTGTCGTAGAGGACGTCGCCTGTGGACTTCTTCCAGATCCTGATGCGGTACGTGTCGGGGGAGTCGGTGACGGTGATGCGGAAGCCGTAGCCGCTCGTGCCGTTGACCGTGCCGGAGCCCTGGTACTGGGCTTCGGAGTCGGTGACCACCAGCCAGTCCGAGGAAGTGGAACGGAACTTCAGCTTGGCGGCCGCGTAGTCGAAGGTGGCGTTGCCGCTCGGGACGGTGGCGCCCTTCTTGTACTTGGCGGCGAAGGAGAAGGCCGCCGGGCCGGTCAGGGCGGGCTTGGCGGGGTAGGCGCCGGCGGGGGAGGCGATGACGCCGACGCCCGCCACGGGACCGGCCGCCGGGTCGTACACGATCAACTCGGGGAGCTTCGTGCTGTCCGAGCCGTCGTCGTCATCGCTCACCGTGATCACCGGACGGTGAATGCCCGCCTCGGTGTAGGTGTGGGTGGCTACGCAGCGGGCGGAGCTGACCGTGCCGGTGGCCGGTTCGGTGCCGTCCTTCCAGTCGACCCGGCAGGTCTGGGTGTCGTCGGCGCCCAGGTCGGTGAAGTCCGCGGCGACCACCGCGCTCTTGCCCGCCGCCACCGGGTCCTTCGGGCCCGCAGCCGCCGTGATCACCGGGGCCGCGTTGTCCACGGTCACGGTCAGTGTGTCGCTGCTGCGGCCGCCGGTCAGCGTGACCTTGTACGTGCCGTCGTCGGCGCAGGTGATCGTCGTCAGGATGGCGGAGGAGTCGGAGAAGGTGCAGGGAGCCCCGTCCTCCACCGTCCACTTCGGGTCCCCGGCTCCGGAGATGGTGCCGGTGAGCGAGATCGCGCCGCCCTCCGTGCCGGCGGCGTTCGGGCCGGCACGGACGATCGTGACCGGGTCGATGCTGCCCAGAGTGGGGACGACCTTCTTCATCAGGCCGTCGGAGTCGAACTCCAGCTTGTCGACGGTGGTTTCGCGGTGGGTGCCGTCACCGCCGGGGATGGCGAAGCGGTGGTACGCGATGTACCAGTCCTCGGTGTTCGGGACGTGGACGACGGAGTGGTGACCCGGTCCCTTGATCCCGAGTCCGAGGCGCTTCTCCAGGATCACGCCCTGCTTGGTCCAGGGGCCCGTGGGCGAGGACCCGGTGGCGTAGGCGACGCGGTAGTTCTCGTCCCGCGTGTCGTTCTCCGACCACATGAAGTAGTAGGTGCCCTTGCGCTTGATGACGAAGGAGCCCTCGTTGTAGCCGCTGGGGGTCATGTTCGTGACCTTCGAGGAGTCGAAGGACACCATGTCGTCGTTCAGGGGGACGGCGTACGCCCTGCCGTTGCCCCAGTAGAGGTACGACCGGCCGTCGTCGTCGGTGAAGACCGCCGGGTCGATCATCTGGCCCGTGAAGGCGCCGGAGGCGATCAGCGGCTTGCCCAGGGGGTCCTTGAAGGGGCCGGTGGGCGAGTCGGAGACCGCGACGCCGATGTTCGCGTCGGCGGAGAAGTAGAAGTAGTACTTCCCGTTCTTCTCGGCGATCGTGGGCGCCCAGGCCCGGCTGTCGGCCCAGCTGACGTCAGGCCCCAGGTCGAGGATGACGCCGTGGTCCTTCCAGTGGACCAGGTCCTTGGAGGAGTACGCCTTGAACTGCGTGCCGCTCCAGCCCGGGAAGCCGTCGGTGGTCGGGTAGAGGTAGAAGGTGTCGCCGAATCTGACGATGTTCGGGTCGGCGTTGAGCCCGGGGAGCACCGGGCTCCTCATCACCAGTGCCTCCACCGTCCAGGTGCGCTTCTCGCCGTCCGAGCCGGTCACTTCGTACTTCACCGGTTCGGTGAAGTCGTGGAGTGTGCCCGAGGCCGGGCTGACGGAGGCGCCGTGGGCGAGGGTGAACTCGGGGGCGAGGGCGGTGAGATCACTGCCCTCCGCAAGCGGCAGGGTGATCTTGCTGTCCGCGTCGTCGACGATGGCGTCGACCTTCAGCGCCGGGTGGGTCGCCGCGGCGATGCCGGTGGTGTTCCCGCTGAGCTCCAGGACCTCGGCGGGCGACAGGGCCCGGTTGTAGATCCGGAAGTCGTCCACCTCGCCGCCGAAGTACGGGTCCGGGGAGTAGAGGGACTTGCCGATGTAGCCGGAGTAGCCCTTCGACGCGTCGTAGAGCTCGGACGGCTTGATGGTGACGTCGGTCGCCCTGGCCGCCTGGACGCCGTCCACGTACAGGACCGCCGTCTGCGCCGTGCCGTCCACCGTGACCGTGACGTGCTTCCACTCACCGGCGGTGAGCGGGGAGCCCGCCGTCAGCTGCTTCTCTCCCGACCAGGTGGCCTTCGTGATCGCCGAGAACAGCTTGCCGCCGCCGTTGGAGGGGGAGGCGAACAGGTACTTGTTCTGGTCCGGGCCCAGGCCGAAGAGCCACTGGAAGTTGTCCCCGCCCTTCCACTTGACGTGGGTGGAGACGGTGACGCTGTCGGTGTTCTTCAGGACGCCGTTGGGGATTCTGACGTACGGCGAGGTGGTGGAGCTGCTGGAGCCGCCGGACATCTTGAAGGAGCCGCCGTCCACTCCGGTTCCGAAGTCGGGCGTACGCACGTAGGTGCCGTGGTAGCCGCGGCCGCTGGAGTCCCGGGCGATGTTGCCGCCGGTCTCGTCGAAGTCGTAGCGCAGGACGAGGTCGGCCGGCACGTCGGGGCCTTCCTCGGACACCGTGACCTCGGCCCTGACCTTGAGCGCGGCGCCGTCCGGCAGGCCGCCCTCCACCGTGAAGGTGCCGGCCTGCGCGTAGGCGGAGGCCGGGACGTCGTCCCAGGTGACGGAGACGGGGCGCTCGACGCCGTCGGCGTACTCGGCGATGACCGTTCCCGGCAGGACCGGGGCGTCGCCGATGCGCGTCTTCACCGCGACGTCCTCGACGGACTCGACGAGCTGGTCGGGCTGATAGGCATTCAGCAGCCGGTCGTACTCGGCCTGGGTGACCGGGAGGACCGTGCCGTGCCGGGGCTTGGACGGGAGGTCGTAGCCGGTGGACGGGGTCCAATTGCCGGAGGCGAGGTCGGTCGTCTCGAACGGGATGTAGCCGCGGCCGCCGAACTCGTCGAGGAACGAGTACCACTTCTCCTCGGTGTTGGACTTGAAGACCAGCGGTCCCTCGGCGGCGCTCATCTCCCCCTTGCCGATGCCCTCGGCGACGAAGTCCCAGGACGGGTCGAGGATCGAGTCGCTCTTCTCCTGGAAGATGAACTTGCTGTTGGGCGTGGAGGAGGTGTTGTTCCGCTCGTCCTTGGACAGGCGGTAGTACGTGTCGTCGTGCTTGATCATCGTGGAGTCGATGACCGAGTAGCCGCGGTCGATCCAGACCTTGGGCTCGCTGAAGGTGTGGAAGTCACGGGTGGTGGCGTACATCATGCGGTTGTACGTGTCGCCGGTGTGCGCCTCGTTGTCGTACAGCTTCGACGCCCAGAAGACCACGTACTCGCCGCGCGCCTCGTCGTAGAACGCCTCCGGCGCCCAGGTGTTGCCAGCGCTGTCCGGGGAGACCTTCACCAGCCGCTGGTTGGTCCAGTGCACCAGGTCGGTGGACTCCCAGACCATGATGGACTTGCTGCCGGTGCGCTGCGAGGCATCCCAGTTGCCGTTGCCGTAGATCCGCAGGTCGGTGGCGATCTGGTAGAACTTGTCGCCCTCCGGGGAGCGGATGATGAACGGGTCGCGCAGGCCCTTCTCGCCGAGCGTGGAGGTCAGGACCGGCTTGCCGTCGTTCAACTCCCGCCATTTCAGCGGGTCGTTGCCCTTGCTGAGCGCGGCGTAGAGCTGCTCTCCGTCCGAGGTGCCCTCGCCGGTGAAGTAGCTGAACATATAGCCCTTGAGGGCGGCCTTGGCCGGGAGCTCTGGCACCTTGGCGGTGAGGACCCGGGTGGCCTTCGCGTCGCCCTTGGTGACGGTGGCGGTCAGCTCGACGGTGGTGTCGCCGGCGCCGTGCGCGGGGCGGTGCACCACGCCGTCGGCGGAGACGACGTCCGGGTTCGCGGAGGACCAGCCGACCTTCGTGCCGTAGTCGCCCGTGGCGGGGAGGGTCAGGTTGCCGCGTACGTCGCCGATGTTGTGGACGGACAGCGCCTCGGCGGCCTGTCGCGTGGCCGTGCCGTCGTCGAAGGCGGCGGGGACCGTGATGTCGAAGCTCTTGGTGTCCGTCACCGTTCCCTTCTTCAGGGTCGCGGTGAGCGTGGCGTGGCCGTCCGGCTCACCGGCGGCGGGGCGGGTCACCGCGCCGGTGTCCGACACCACGGAGGGAGTGTCGCTCTGCCAGCTGATCGTGGAGCCGCCGGCCGTGCCGGTCTTCGGCAGCGTCAGATCGGAGACGACGGCGCTCGTGTCGCCGAGGTCGAGAGCGGCCTTGTCGTCGGCGACGCCCTGGGTGGCGACGGGGAGGGAGAGCTCCTCGACCTCCGAGCCCGCCAGTGCCCGGTCGTACACGCGGAAGTCGCGGATCTTGCCCTTGAAGAGCTTGTCGCCTGGGTACACGGACTTGCCGATGTAGTTGGCGGTCGTGGTGCCGGAGCCGATGGCGCCCGGAGTGATGGTGACCGCGGTGTTGCGGGCCACCTCGACGCCGTCCTCGTACAGGACACCCGTGCTGCCGGTCTGCGTGTAGGTGACCTGCTTCCAGACGGCGCGGGTCAGGTTGCGGGAGGTGGACGGCCTGGTGGTCTGTTCCGTGGACCAGTTGCCGGTGGCTATGGAGGTACGGAAGCTGTCGCCGGTGGTGAAGAGGTAGCCGTTGCCGGCGGTGCCGCTGGTGTTGCCGAAGCCGTAGAGGAAGTACGGATTGGCCTGGGTGGAGTCGATCTTCACGTCCATCGAGACGCTGATCGAGTCCAGGCCGCTCATGATGTCGTCCGGCACGTCGACGTAGGTGTCGGAGCCGTTGAAGGCGAGTCCCTCGCCGCTGCCGGACCAGTCGGCGGTGCCGCTGACGGTGCCGTTCCGGCCGTTCCCGGAGGCGTCGGCCGCCACGGTGCCCGAGGTGGCGTCGAGCTTGTACCAGAGGGCCAGTCCGTCGGTGATCTCCGCCGCCTGCGCGGGGGCGAGGGGTCCGGCGAGGCCCAGGAACAGTGACGCGGCGGTCAGCCCGGCGAGATGACCCGCCCAACGTCTCGCGCGGCTGCGAGGCCGGTCGATCTGCGGCATTTTCAAGTCTCCTCGTTGAGACATCGCTCGAGACATCGCTCAAGGACCGAAGGGAGGAACGCAGGAAGCAAGGAAGGGAGGAACGCAGGAAGGAACGAAGGGCGGTTGGGTGGCGGGCCCTGACCCCGGGCACCCTGCCGTTTCGTCTGTGTGACGTCGTGTTGCGAGAGTGTCAGTCGAGGTTCAGGGCACCGTCAAGACTTTTCGAACGACGTCCGACATGCCGAACGAATTGCTCCCGGGTTTCCTCCCGGCTCCCGGCGGCTACCGGCGGAGCCTCACGCCTCCAGCATTCGATGCAGCAAGTCCCGCAAAGCCAGCCGTTCCTCACGCGACAGCCCCGCCAGGGGCTCACGTGCGAAGTCGAGCGAATCGCGGAGGCCGCGAGCAACCCGACGACCCTCCTCCGTCACCGCCGCCAGCTTCACGCGGCGGTCACCCGGATCGGGCCGGCGCTCGACGAGCCCGCGCGACTCCAGGCGGTCGACTATGCCGGTGACGTTCGAAGGCTCGCACTTGAGCTTCTGGGCGAGGCGGCGCATGGGCAGCGGTTCGAGGGAGAGAAGACTCAGGAGGCGCGCCTGGGCACCCGTCAGCGCATGCTCGGCGGCAGCGTCCTCGTACTCCTCGTGATAGCGGGCCACAACCGTGCCGATGAGGTCGACGACCTCCATGGTCAGGGGGTCGGGGCGGGTCTTCTGCGGGGCGGCCATGGACTCCAGCGTACCCCCATTATTTGACAACCTGAAATATTCAGGAGCATGGTTGTTTCAGTACCTGAAGCAAATCTGAGCCGCAGAACAGCAGCAGTACCAGCAAGAGGAAGGCGTCCCCATGCCCGTCACCCCCGAGCTCCCCGCCACCAGCCGCGAATGGCATCTCCTCAGCCGCCCGGTCGGCTGGCCGAAGCCCGAGGACTTCGCTCTGGTCGAGGCCGAGGTCGAGCAGCCCGGACCGGGCCAGGTGCTGGTACGCAACCAGTACCTCAGCGTGGACCCGTACATGCGCGGCCGTATGAGCGAGGCGAAGTCGTACGTCGCCCCCTTCGAGCTCGGCAAGCCCATGCAGGGCGGCGCCGTCGGCGAGGTCGTCGCCTCGAACGCCGAGGGTGTCGCCGTCGGCGACCACGTCCTGCACTTCCTCGGCTGGCGCGAGTACGCGGTGGTCGACGCCAAGCAGGCCGTCAAGGTGGGCCCGGCGGAGGTACCGGCCCTCAAGGTGGACCCGGAGGCCGTGCCGCTGAGCACGTACCTGGGGGTGCTGGGCATGACCGGCCTGACCGCGTACGCCGGTCTGCTGCGCACCGCCTCCTTCAAGGAGGGCGACTCCGTGTTCGTGTCGGGCGCGGCCGGCGCGGTCGGCAGCCAGGTGGGTCAGATCGCCAAGCTCAAGGGGGCCTCGCGGGTCATCGGGTCCGCCGGGTCGGACGAGAAGGTCAAGCTGCTCGTCGAGGAGTACGGCTTCGACGCCGCCTTCAACTACAAGAACGGCCCGGTGAGCCGGCAACTGCGCGAGGCCGCTCCCGACGGTGTCGACGTCTACTTCGACAACGTCGGCGGTGACCACCTGGAGGCCGCCATCGGACAGCTCAACCGGAACGGACGTATCGCCGTCTGCGGCATGATCTCCGTCTACAACAACACCGAGCCCGCGCCCGGCCCGCGCAACCTCGCCCGTCTCATCCAGACCCGTGGCCGTATCGAGGGCTTCCTGGTCGGCGACCACTACGACCTGCAGCCCCAGTTCGTCCAGGAAGCCGGCCCCTGGGTTCGCTCCGGAGAGCTCAAGTACCGCGAGACCGTCGTCGAGGGCATCGAGAACAACCTGGAGGCGTTCCTCGGGGTGCTGCGCGGCGACAACATCGGCAAGATGATCGTCAAACTCTGAGCCGTCCACCGCGCCCCGCAAGGGGCGCGGGGCTGTGACATATGCGGCTCCGCAGCGGGGCGCGACCAGCCCCCACCGGCCCGCAGGTGCATCACCGTTCTCCCAGCGGAGCGCTTACGTGAGCGCCGCCCGGTGCGCCGCCCGCACCAACCCGTCGTTCTCCGGTGCCGCGCCGCCCGGGAAGGCGATACGACGGCGCGTGTAGCCGTACGCCAGGCCGCTGCGCGGGTCCGCGAAGGCCTGGGAGCCGCCCGCGCCGCTGTGGCCGAACGTCCCGGCGCCCAGGAACGGATGCCACATGTCCGCCGTGGCCTGGAAGCCGAGACCGTACGACTTGTGGGTGCGGGCGATCAGGTCGTAGCCGACGGAGTGGATCTGGCCGACCTCCGCGACCGTGTCCGGCTTGAGGAGCGGGGTTCGGCCGTCGAGCCCGCTGATCGCCGCCGCGTACATCCCGGCGAGGCCGCGCGCGGAGGCGACCCCGCCCGCCGATGCCGGGCCCTTGGCGCGCACCGTACGGGAGTTGGGGTGTTCCACCAGCGTCCCCACCCCCGGCACATGCTCGTTGAACGCGATCGCGGTGAGTGTGTGCGGGCCCTTGGGCGCGGCGTCCAGCACGGCCTGCTGTGCCGGCGTGGGCGCCATCGGCTGTACGGGGAGGTAGCGGGGCTCCTCCGACTCGGGCAGGCCCAGGAAGAAGTCGAGCCCGTACGGGGCGCGGATCCGCTCCTCGTACACCTCCTGGAGTGTGCGGCCCGTGGCCCGGCGTACGAGCTCGCCCGTCAGAGCGCCGATGACGAGTGCGTGGTAGCCGAAGGCCGTGCCCGGGCGCCAGAACGGCCGCTGGGTCGCGAGCCGTTCGGCTATCAGGCGGTCGTCGGCCAGCTCGTCGAAGGTGAAGCCCGCGTCGGATCCGATCACGCCCGCGCGGTGCGCGAGCAGTTCCCGCAGAGTCACCGCCTGCTTGCCCTCGGCTGCGAACTCAGGCCAGTAGTAAGCCACTTCACGGTCGGGGTCGAGTGTCCCCTCCTGCATGAGCAGGGCGACCACCAGATGGGCCGCCCCCTTCGTGGACGAGAAGACACCGAACAGCGTCTCCGCGTCGGTCTCCGGGCCCGCCCAGAGATCCACGACCCGCCGCCCGTGGACGTACGCGCTCAACTGGCCCGCGTAGTCGGGGCGTTCGGCGGCGACGACGGCCGCGAACTCCTCGCGTACCGCCTCGAAGCCTTCGGCGACGGTGCCGTGGATCTCCTGTGTCATCGGTGCTCTCCTCGGTTCACTGTTCCCTGGTTCGCTGTTCCCTCGGGGGTCCGGGGGTTCGCTCAGGACACAGTCAACAAGGCGCGTGCGACCTGGGCGAATTCCCCCTTCGGGTGGTCGCGGAAGAGGGGCTCCGTGCCGAACAGGACGGCGTGCGGGCCGCTGACCACCGCCGCCCGGCCCGCCGCCTGCGCGGGTCCGCCGGTGCCGTCCTCCAGGGGGCGCCAATGGCCGGAGACGAGCGGGTTCCCGGTCGCGTACGACTGCTCCACGCGGACTCCGCGGCCGAGGTCCGTGAACCAGAGCGGGGCGTAGACGAAGCTGTGGTCCGGGGCGCCGGCGGTGACGCCGCCTGCCGAATTGACCACGCGTACAACGCCGTTGGCGTCTCCGTTGCCTTCCACGGGCTTCACGGCGAGCAGCTCCGTGGCGGCGTTGAGGGCCGCTCCGGTGGCCCCGCGGCCGACCAGACCCTCGCGGGCCAGGAAGCCGTCCAGAGCGGTGCGTGCGGCCGTGCTGAGGCCCGCGTGGTTCAGTCCGGCCGAGGCGAACAGGACGTCCGCCTTCGACCAGTCGAAGCCCGCGTTGAGGACGGCGGTCGAGACGGGCGTCACGTCGAAGTTCATCTCGCGGAGGGCGAACAGCTCGCCCGGTGTGACGGCCGCGGCGACTCGTACGCGATGGAGCGGGGCGCCGCCGGTTTCCTTCGTCGCGTCGAAGGCGACGTCGTACCGCTTGGCGAGGGCCACCGCCTTCGCGCGGGCCGAGGCGGGCACGATCGCGCTGCCGTCGGACGCCTGGCGGACCGAAACACCGTCCGCCAGAAGGGAGTTGAGGGCCGCGATCTCGCGTGCGTCGTCGAGGCGCAGGCGGAGGGTGCCGCGGGGGGCCACGTAACCGACGTTCGCGGCCTCGTCGACCGCGCGGGCGGGGACGGAGAGCCTGGTGGTGCGTACGGAGTCGACCGTCGCGCCCCACAGCCGGCCCAGACTCCAGCCGGAGATGTCGTACATGATCGACACCTTGTCGCTGATGTCCCGCCCGTCCGCCAGCAGCACGTTCGCCATGCCGCGCTTGGGCTGGTGCAGGTCGACGACGTACGAGCCCTTCGCGTACGCCTTCCCGCCGAGCCTGAAGTCCTTTGTGGCACGCGTGACTTGGACGTCGTTGGCGAGCAGGTGGTCGACCAGACGGGCCGCGGCGGTGGCCGAGCGCTGCGCCTTGCCGCCGCCCGCCGGGATGACGTACGCGCGGGGGAAGTCCGTCGTGTAGACGTCCTCCGGGCCGATTCCCGGCACGCCCGGCACCGTCTCCGGGGAGACCGGGACCTGCTCGGCGCCTGTCGCGCCCCGGCGGAAGACCTCGATCTGGTCGGCGATCAGTGAAGTCCGGTTTGCTTGTGTGTAGTCGAGGGTCGCACGGATGGCCGCGCCCGCCACGTCCACGTTGATGGCCGAACGGCGGCGGAGTTCGTCGACGGAGAGCTCGTCGTACTCCTCGTTGTTGACCGCCAGCGGGATCTCGACCGTGTGCGCGGCGACCGTGCCGTGGAAGGCCGCGTACTGCGGGGTGAAGATCGGCGGCCAGTCGTCCCAGCCCTCCTCCTGGTCCCGGAAGGGGATCTGGGCGGGTTCGACGCCGTCCTTCCCGGGGGTGTAGCCGAGGCCGTTGACGGCGGCCTCCATGCCCAGCGCGTTGGCGTAGGTGTTCTTGAGGAAGAGGTCGTACTCGTAGTTCTCGCCGTGCGGCGGTGTCGTCGGCTCGATGAGGGTGCCGTTGACGTAACCGTGCGTGTCGACCATCACCGCGGGCTGCTTGTCGATCTCGATCTGGCGCATCGCGCGGACCTCGGGCTGCGAGGCGGTGACGAAGTCGCGGTTCATGTCGAAGCCGTTGGCGTTGGCGCGGGTGCCGGCGATACGGCCGTCCGGGTTCGCGGTGATGTTGAAGTAGACGCGGTTGTGAGCGAGCAGGTCGGTGGTCTTGCGGTCCTTGGCCGTCGCGAGCCGCTCGATGAGTTCGAGGCTCGCGTCCGTGCCCTCCCACTCGTTGCCGTGGATGTTGTTGTTGAAGAAGACGGGTGTTTTGTAGCCGGACTTGATCGCCGGGTCCTTCGCGGCGGCCGCGGGCGCGTTCTCGATCAGTTCCCGCATACGTTCCTGTGCGCGCGCCTGCCCCGACGACTCCGGCGCGGTGACGGTGACCAGGTAGAGACGGTGGCCGCCCGCCGAACGCCCCGCGATCTCCACACTCACCCGGTCCCCGAGCCGCTGGATCTCGTTCAGCTTCGGGGCGATGGCGTGGTACGGGGTCAGGCCGAGCTTGATGGACTTGTCCGCCGGGTTCTCCGGGTCCGGGGTGAGGACCTGTTCGCGGGGGTAGCCGCGGGTGCCTCCGGTGAGTTCGGTGACGGGGGACGTCAGAGCCCTGTCGGTCGCGCTCTCCGGGGTTCGCGCGGCTCGTCCGGTGCCGGTCCGGGCCTCCGCCTCCGCATCCGTCCCCGCCTCTGCCTCGCGAGTCGGGGGCTGTGGGGTGGGGTCGGCGACGGCGCCGTGCGGGGTGAGTAACAGCGTGGCCGCCGCGGTGACTGCGGCGGTGGCGATCAGGGCGGGTCTCGGTAGCTGCACGCGTACCTCCTGTGAATCGGTACGGGGAGGTGTACCTGTTCGACTCCCTTGCAACAAGAGGGCGTTGGCGGCACGGGAGCCTCCGGATTGCCTCTGTGCGGCTCCGGATGTCTCAGGCGGCGGGTCCTCGGTGGCCGGAGAGGGCATGCTGAGGGTGGGCGTCGGCGCGACGGAGGCCGGGCCCTGGAGCGCAGGGCGTGAGGCGAGGAGAGTCCATGGCAACGATTCCGTCGCTCCCCAGCAGGGATGACGTGGCACGGATCGCACGGAACACCACCGACATCACCGGCCAACTTCTGGACACCGCGGGCAATATCACCCGTATCGCCATCAACACCTTTGATCCGCGGGACGGTTCCGGGGCGGAGGCGTTGCGGGTACTGCGGGAAACCACGGCCGAACTGGCCGAGGCCAGCGCCTCACCGCAGGCGCAGGAGGCCTTCTACCGCATCGTGGACACGCTGACGCGGCTCGGCGCGAGCGGAGCGCCGCTCGCCGTGCATCCCGTCAGCGAGCCCGCCCAAGCCCTGCTCACCGCGCTCGGTGACAGCCTGCTGCCCGTACTCGACGCGGTGGAGCCGGCCGTCGAGGAGGCGGCGGAGGCGCTCGGCGAACTCGTCGACGCCACATCGCCGTTACTGCCCGCGGCGGCCGGGGTGGCGGCGGGCACGCTCCTCGCCGTGACTCCCCTGATACGGGCCGCGGCGGACGTCCTGCGGGACTCGTCCCCCGAACTCCGCCGCATCGCCGACGCGCTGACGGCCGCGCTGGCTCCGCTGCTGCCTCTGCAGGTGGCCCTGGCGGAACGGGCGGCTGCCGCCGGCGCGGGCGTGATCCGCGCGACGCTCCCGCCCCTGGCCGACCTCACGGAGGCGGCGGCCGCCGGCATGAAGGCGGGCCGCCCCCTCCTCATCGCCGGTGAGGAATTCGTCGTCTCCGGCCTGGAACACCTCCAGCCCCTCCTCCTCGCGTCCGCCTTCCGGGCGGGGCGGGTGGCCCGGGCGGCGGCGGTCCGGGTGTCGGCGGCGGTGTCGCCTGCGGCGGACCAGGGGGTTGTGGTGGCGGTTCATCCCGTGTGAGGGCCGTTGGGTTCGTGGGTGCTCCGCCCGGATAAAGTGCGCCTATGAGCGATCTGGGCGTGGGATTCGGCTACTTGGTGCAGGGGCAGCGTTGGGTTGCCCGGCATGGGAAGCAGTTCGGGTTCGGGTTGATCCCGGGGCTCATCACGCTCGTGTTGTACGCGGCGGCGCTGACCGCCCTCGCCCTCTGGGGCACGGACTTCGTGGCCTGGGCCACCCCGTTCGCCGACGAGTGGTCCAGCCCCTGGCTCGGCCTCTTCCGCGGGTTCCTGACGGCCGTCCTCTTCGCCCTCGCCCTGCTCCTCGCCGTCGTCACCTTCACCGCCGTGACCCTGCTCATCGGCCAGCCCTTCTACGAGAACCTCTCCGAGAAGGTGGACCGCGACGTCTCACCGGACGGAACGGCACCCGAGTCGGGACTCCCGCTGTGGCGCGAGCTGCTGATCTCGGCGAGGGACAGCCTCCGGATCGTCGTCAGGGCCGCGGTGTGGGGCGTGCTGCTCTTCGGGCTCGGGTTCATCCCGTTCGTAGGCCAGACCGTCGTACCGGTGATCGGCTTCATCGTCACCGGGTTCTTCCTGACCGAGGAGCTGACAGGAGTCGCGCTGCAACGCCGCCGCGTCGAACTCCGCGAACGTCTCACGCTGTTGCGCTCCCGCAAGACGCTGGTATGGGGCTTCGGCACGCCCCTCGCCCTCGCCTTCGTCGTCCCGTTCGTCGCCGTCTTCCTGATGCCCGGCGCGGTCGCGGGCGCCACACTGATGGCCCGCGACCTGCTGGGCGAGCAGACCGGAGAGAACGAGAACGAGGACGAGAATCAGGCCCAGGGCGACAGCGTCACTCCCTGGTGAGCTTCAGGACGCGTCCGCCGCCACCGTCACGATCGCCCGGACCTGCGCGATGATGTCCAGCCGGTTCTGGACGAACTGCGCATCCGTGACCACCCCCGTCGCCGGATCCGTGTTGCCCGCGCCGAACTGGAGCACCGGCGTGTGCACATGCCCGCCGGGCAGCGAGGCGCGCAGACCGAGGCGGTCGCGCAGCAGCGTCGCCCGGTACGCGATCTCGTTGGAGAGGTAGTTCCCGCCGCCGCCTTCGCGCGCCGTCGACCCCGGGGTCGGACCGTCGGGCCGCTGCACCGGCTCGGTGCCGCCCGCCGGGATCTCGGTCACCGCCGTGTTGTCGTACACGGGGAAGCGACCCGTACTCGCGGCCACAATCTCCTTGTACGGCAAGGTCGTCGACGTCCACTGGGGCCCCGAGACCGGGTCGGTCACCGGGATGGTCTCGGTGCGCGAGAGGTTCTCGTTGTCCGGGAAACCGCCCCGCCAGGCGCCGTTGGTGCGCTCGACGTCGAAGCGGCCCACACGGCCCTGGCTGACCGTGGTGAAAAGATCGACGCGGGGGAGATGCGGGCGCAGCGTCCGCTCCACCGTTCCGTCCGTGAAGTCCTGCCAGCGGACCGGGAAGAGCGCGGTCTCGATACGGGCGGGGCCGTCGGCCGTCTCGATCACCGTGCCGTCGAGGGCGAGGGCGGTGGCCCCCGAGGGGTTGGAGATCCGGACGTCCCGGTCCAGCGTGAACGGATCGAAGCCGGTGACCAGGATCCGCTTGACGCTTTTGCCGTGCGGATAACGGATGGTGTCCTGGCCGCGCGAGGTCCGCTCAAGTGCGCTCAGAAGCCGGGCGCGCTGGGCATCGCCGATGCCGAACTCCGGCTCCCACTGGCGTACTTCACGGGTCATGCCCAGCCGCGCCCAGTACAGCGGACGATCGTCGTCCCGGCTCAGGTCACCGCCCGCCGGACCCCGCCCCTGAGCCCGGTCGACCGCCCGTCGCCACAGCTCCCCGCCCTGTCGTACGACCACCCGCTCGGCCTGCGCGTACGACCGCGCCTTGCCCAGCGCCCGCGCGAACTCCGGTGCCACCGCGTCGAATCCGGAGCGACGCAGGATCTCCTGGGGCGCCGCCCTGTCGAGGCGCTGCTCCTCCACGGTGAGCGCGGCCGCGGACTCCTCGGCCGCCAGGGCGGGCGGGGCCGCGAGACCCGCCAGCAGAGCCGCAAGTCCGAGGGCGCCGATCCGAACACGTATATGTGTCAAGGCAGTTCAGGTCCTTCCATCACGCGAAAGCCGGGCTGGCCGAAGTATCGCGTGACGGATGGGACGTACGCCATGGGGCACAGCTCATGTGACCTCACCGGCCAGGAGGTCGGGTCAGGAGGTTAGGAGGTCACGTGGTCATCAGGGTGATGCCGAGACCGGCGGCCACGTAGCCCTGCTTCGCCGTCCACTCGGCGACGACATGCGCCACGCGCGGGCGGCCGCCAAGATCGAGATCGAGGTGGTCGCCGCCGTCAGCTCCCGCTCTCGCCGAGGAGCGTGAGGAAGTCCCGGAAGGCGCCGGGCATGTCCACTTCTTCCGGGGCCAGCAGCCACTGGTACTGAAGTCCGTCCATCACCGCGACGAGCAGGGGAGCGGCCCGCTCCGGCGTGAGCCCGCTGGGCAGCCGGTCCCCGTACTCGGCGCGCAGCACCTGCGCCATGGTCGCGCGCACGGTCGCGTACCGCCGGGTGAAGAACTCGCGTGCCGGATGCTCCTCCGTGACGCTCTCGCCGAGCAGGGCGGAGAAGGTCTGCACGATGCCGGGCCGCATCGCGTTGTACTCGACGAGCGAGCCGAGCAGATCGAGCCGCCACCGGGAGTCCGGCACCGCGTCCCACTGGTCGCGCTCCGCCAGGACGGCGACGAGCAGGGCCTCCTTGGTCGGGAAGTAGTGCAGCAGCCCCTGCTGGGTGAGCCCCACCCGCTCGGCGACCGCGGCCAGGCTCGCCCCCCGGTAGCCGCGCTCGGCGATCACCTCAAGGGCAGCCCGGAGAATCTCCGCGCGCCGCTCCGCGCCCCTGATCGCCCTGGTCGTCGTCATGACCTCACCGTACGACATGCGCATGATGTACGTGAAGATTCATGTAACTGCAAGATAACGGAACCTACCGATCTACAGGTAAACGATGCAGGATGGATGGACGGACGGATCAGACTTCAACGAGGAGGCACCGCATGGCGGGACGAGCCCACACCCCGGCCGACGAGGCGCGTGAGGCGGTGGTCGAGGCCGCGCTCGGCAGGCTCGGCCTGGACGCGAAGGCGCGGCTGCTCGCCGGTCAGGACATCTGGTCCCTGCCCGCGCTGCCCGAGATCGGCCTGCGGTCCCTGGTCATGTCGGACGGCCCGATCGGTGTACGAGGCGTCCACTGGACCGCCGACGACCCGTCCATCGCGCTGCCGTCCCCGACCGCGCTCGCCGCCACCTGGGACCCGGCCCTGGCCCGCCGCGCCGGCACGCTCCTCGCGCAGGAGGCCCGCCGCAAGGGCGTCCACGTCCTCCTCGCGCCCACCGTCAACCTCCACCGCTCGCCGCTCGGCGGCCGCCACTTCGAGGCGTACAGCGAGGACCCGTATCTGACCGGGCGGATCGGCTCCGGGTACGTCAGGGGCGTACAGGAGGGCGGCGTCGGCACCACCGTCAAGCACTTCGTCGCGAACGACGCCGAGACCGACCGCTTCACCGTGAACAACGTGGTCTCCGAACGCGCCCTGCGCGAGCTCTACTTGGCCCCCTTCGAGGCCATCGTCGCCGACGCCCGCCCCTGGGGCGTCATGACCGCCTACAACTCGGTCAACGGCACGACGATGACCGAGCACCGCCACCTCGTGGGCGAAGTCCTGCGCGGAGAATGGGGCTTCGACGGCATCAACGTCTCCGACTGGATGGCCGCCCGGTCCACCGTCGGCGCCATCGAGGGCGGCCTGGACATCGCGATGCCCGGCCCACAGACCGTGTACGGCGAGGCGCTCGCCCAGGCCGTTCGCGACGGCGAGGTGACGGAGGCCAAGGTCGACGAGGCGGTACGGAACGTGCTGCGGCTCGCCGCTCGCGTCGGCATCCTGGAGGGCGCCGAGCCGGCCGTGACCGAGCCGCCCGGCACCGTCGACGGCGAGGCCCTGGCCCGCGAGGTCGCCCGCCGCTCCTTCGTCCTCGTACGCAACGAAGGAGCCCTTCCGCTGCCCGAAGGGCACAAGGTCGCTCTCATCGGCGCCGCCGCCCGCGACGCCCGAGTCCTCGGCGGCGGCTCCGCCGTCGTCTTCCCCGCCCGGATCGTCTCGCCGCTCGACGGCCTCACCGCCGCGCTGCCCGAGGGCAGCCTGACGTACGCGGTCGGCGCCGACCCGAACGAGGAACTCGCCGCCGCCGGCAAGGGCTTCGAACTGCGCGCCGTCTGCCGGGACGCCGAAGGCAACGTCATCGGCACCGCCTCCGTACCGGGCGGCCACATCCAGTGGATGGGTGACGACCTCCCCGAGGGCGTCACCCACGACACCCTGCACAGCGTCGAGCTGACCGGCACCTTCACCCCGCGCGAGAGCGGACCGCACACCTTCGGCATGCGCGGCATGGGCGAGTTCACCCTGAAAGTGGACGGCACCACCTACTTCGACGGACCCCAACTCCCGGAAAGGGACGACCCGTTCGAGGCGTTCTTCGCACCCCCGGTGCCGCGCGCCGAGGCCGAACTGCGCGCGGGCGAGCCGGTGGAGGTCTCCCTCAAGTACATCGTGGCCATACCCGAGAGCCGCACCATGAAGGTGGTCGGCTTCACGCTCGCCCACCAGGAGCCGCAGCGCGACCCCGACGAGCTGATCGCCGAGGCCGTCGAGGCGGCCCGCGGCGCCGACACCGCGGTCGTCGTGGTCGCCACCACCGAACGCGTCGAGTCCGAGGGCTTCGACCGCAAGGACCTACGGCTCCCAGGGCGCCAGGACGACCTCGTCCGCGCGGTCGCCGCCGCCAACCCGAACACCGTCGTGATCGTCAACTCCGGCTCCCCGGTGGAACTCCCATGGCGCGACCAGGTCGCCGCCGTGCTCCTCGGCTGGTTCCCGGGCCAGGAGGGCGGCGCCGCGCTGGCGGACGTCCTCACGGGCGCGTACGAACCGGGCGGCCGACTGCCCACCACCTGGGGCTCGTTCGAGGACGCCCCGGTCACCCAGGTCACCCCCTCCGGGGGTGAACTCCCGTACAGCGAGGGCGTGTTCATCGGCTACCGCGCCTGGGACCGTGACATGGAAAAGCGTGCAGGGAGGACCCCCTCGTACGCCTTCGGCCACGGACTCGGCTACACCGACTGGACGTACGAGTCGGTCAAGGTCGAGGGCACCACGGCCACGGTCCGCGTCACCAACTCCGGTGCGCGCACGGGCCGCGAGGTCGTTCAGGTCTACCTCGCGCCGACGGAGGGCGACACCGAGCGCCCGGCCCGGTGGCTCGCCGGTTTCGCGGGCGTCGAGGCCGGCCCCGGCGAGAGCGCCGAGGTGAGCGTCGAACTCCCGCGCCGTGCCTTCGAGATCTGGGACGAGACCACGCACGCGTGGGCCTTTGTGAAGGGTTCGTACGAGGTTGAGGCCGGGCGGTCGATCGCGGACCGCCGTGTCACGACGACGATTACCGTCTGATCCCGGCGGAGAGAATCCCCGAGAACGCAGGGAGAGGACTCCCCGAGAACGGGAGAAGGCTCCCGACAAGCTGCCCCGGTCCGGAAACCTGACGTCCGGGCCGGGGCTACTCCGCTCCGTGGCCCCCGTCGGCTACGTCCTGGCCCCGTCCGTCAGTCAGTCGGCCGGCTTCGCCGCCGTCACCACGCGGTACGCCATCTCCGCGAGCCGTGCCTGTCCGTTCGTGCTCGGGTGGAACCAGTCCCAGTGGCTCAACTGCGCGGTGCCGAACCGGTAGTCGAAGACCGCCCCGCCGTCGAAGCGGCACCGCTTGTCCTTCTCGCACACCTCTTCCAGTGCCTCGTTGTACTCCTCCACCCGGTCCTGCACCTTGTCGCGCCGCAGGGTCGCCGTGGAGTCCAGGGCGTCCGCGTCCTCCAGCATCGACGGGCAGATGCCCAGCTTCCAGATCCGCTTGCCGAGCTCGTTGGTCCGGCCCTGCGACCACAGCCGCTTCAGATCGGGCACGCTCGACACGTACACCTGGGTCTTGGGCAGCGACTCGCGCAGCGTGCCCATCGCGTCCTCGAACTGGGTGCGGAAGTCCGACACCGAAGTCATGTCGGCCGCCGTCGCACGGCAGGCGTCATTGGCACCGGCCATCACGGTGACCAGCTCCGGCTTCCTCGTCACCGCCCGGGCCATCTGGGCGGGCAGGTCGGCCATCCGGGAGCCGGTCGCGGCGTAGTTCCAACTGCGCTGGGCGGCCCCGGTCTTCCCGAGCAGCCGCACCGCGAGGCTGTTGACCTTCGCGTCGCTGCCGGTCGCCCATGACACCTCGGGGCAGTCGGACAGCACCGAGCACGCGTCGAAGCCACGGGTGATGGAGTCGCCGACCGCGGCCAGCGAGCGCGGGCTGCGGTCCCAGGCGGGAGTGGGTTTCGGGGAGGGTTTCGCCCGCGAGGCGCTGCCCTTGGGAGCTGGGGAGTTGCCACCGCTCGCGTCACATGCGGCCACTCCCGCGATGCCCACAAGCGCCGCGGCTGCGGTCACGACGACGGCACGTGATCGGTAGCCACGCTTTCGCATCCCAGATCCCCTCGCTCGTCGTGCCATGGGTTCCAACCAATAACAACGCACGAGGGTTCCCGACCGGTCAGGTGCAACGGCTCACACCCGTACAAGCGTCCCCCCGGGTGAAACCTCGGCGTTTCGAGGCGTTGGGACCGACGGTACGTCACACTCCTTGCGCCGTCGCACGGTAGCCTCGCCCCGTGGCTGCCCTGCCACTGACGTTCCGCTAAGTTACAAGATGCCCGCTCTGTCCGGAGGTCCCAGTGACGACACGTGGAGTTCTCTACGTGCACTCCGCGCCGCGCGCGCTGTGCCCGCACGTCGAATGGGCAGTCGCGGGCGTGCTCGGCACACGCGTCAATCTCGACTGGATCCGGCAGCCCGCCGCGCCGGGCACATGGAGATCCGAGTTCTCCTGGCAGGGCGAGGCCGGCACCGCCTCCAAACTCGCCTCCGCGCTGCGCGGCTGGCAGATGCTGCGCTTCGAGGTGACGGCCGAGCCGTCCGCCGCCGCCGAGGGCGAGCGCTACAGCTGCACCCCTGACCTGGGCATCTTCCACGCCGTCACCGGCATCCACGGCGACATCCTCATCCCCGAGGACCGGCTGCGCGCCGCCCTCGTCCGCTCCCAGCGCGGCGAGACGGACCTGGAGTCCGAACTCACCAAGCTCCTCGGCAAGCCCTGGGACGACGAACTGGAGCCCTTCCGGTACGCGGGCGAGGGCGCTCCGGTGCGCTGGCTGCACCAGGTCGTCTGAAGCGCCCCATAAGGGGCGCGGGGCTGTTTCGATTTGCGGCTCCGCCGCGTGGGCGCGACCAGCCCCCACCGGCTTGCAGTGAACAACGAACGCAGTGTGGCCCGAGCTCCAAAAGGGAGCCCGGGCCACACACCGTTCAGCGCAAGAACGGTCGAATTCAGACCGTGCGGAACGCCAGCACCACGTTGTGCCCGCCGAAGCCGAACGAGTCGTTCAGCGCGGCGATGCGGCCCTCGACGGGGAGCTTGCGGGCCTCGCCGCGGACGACGTCGGCGTTGGCCTCGGCCTCCGGGTCGAGGTTCTCCACGTTGATGGTCGGCGGAGCCACCCGGTGGTACAGGGCGAGCACCGTCGCGACCGACTCCACGCCGCCCGCGCCACCGAGGAGGTGACCGGTCATGGACTTGGTCGCGGAGACTGCCATGTGGTCGGTGTCGTCGCCGAAGACCTTGCGCAGCGCCTTCAGCTCGGCGACATCGCCGGCCGGGGTCGAGGTGGCATGCGCGTTCACGTGCATGATCTCGGCCGGGTTCAGGTCGCTGTTGTCGAGCAGGTTCTGCAGCGCGTGCGAGATGCCGAGGCCCTCGGGCTCCGGCTGCACGATGTCGTGGCTGTCGGCGGAGATGCCCTGGCCGACCGCCTCCGCGTAGACACGGGCACCGCGCTTCGCGGCGTGCTCGGCCGACTCGAGCACCAGCACACCCGCGCCCTCGCCGAGGACGAAGCCGTCCCGCGCGGTGTCGTAGGGGCGCGAGGCACCCTGCGGGTCGTCGTTGTTCTTGGACATCGCCATCATGTTGCCGAACGCGGCGATGGGCAGCGGATGGATGGCCGCCTCCGTGCCACCGGCGACGACGACGTCGGCGCGGCCGGTGCGGATCATCTCGATCGCGTAGCCGATGGCCTCGGCGCCCGACGCGCAGGCGGAGACCGGGGTGTGCACGCCGGCGCGGGCGCCCACGAGGAGACCCACGTTGGCGGACGGGCCGTTCGGCATCAGCATGGGGACGGTGTGCGGGGAGACGCGGCGTACGCCCTTCTCCTTGAGCACGTCGTACTGGTCGAGCAGGGTGGTGACGCCGCCGATGCCGGAGGCGATGACCGCGCCGAGACGGTTCGGGTCGACGGCTGCGCCCTCGCCTGCCTTGTCGGTGTAACCGGCGTCCGCCCAGGCCTCCTTGGCCGCGATCAGCGCGAACTGCGCCGAGCGGTCCAGGCGACGGGCCTGCGGGCGGGGAATGACCTCGCCCGGCTCCACGGCGACCGGGGCCGCGATACGGACCGCCTGCTCGGCGGCCCACTCCTGCTCCAGGGGCTTGACGCCGGAGCGTCCGGCGACCAGGCCCTCCCAGGTCGAGGCTGCGTCGCCACCCAGCGGTGTGGTTGCGCCGATACCGGTGACGACCACGGTGCGATTGGTCGGGCTCACGGGAATTCTTTCTCCAACGGATACGAGGATCAGCGGCGCCACCGCCGGGTGGCGGGGCCTTCAGCGACCGAGCCGAGCGGTTTGCTCAGCCCTGGTGCTTGAGGATGTAGTTCGTCGCGTCGCCGACGGTCTTGAGGTTCTTGACGTCGTCGTCGGGGATCTTGACGTCGAAGCGCTCTTCGGCGGCGACGACGACCTCGACCATGGACAGCGAGTCGACGTCCAGGTCGTCGGTGAAGGACTTGTCCAGCTGGACGTCCTCGGTGGGGATCCCGGCGATCTCGTTCACGATGTCGGCGAGACCGGCGACGATCTCTTCCTGAGTGGCGGCCATGTGAGGCGCTCCTTCGTAGATATCCAGAGGGTGTGGCGCCCGCCGCGTCAGCGGCAGGTGTTGCGTCCGTACCGGATCCGGGGATCTGGCACGGGGTGCCTAGGGGAGGGTAACGACCGTCGCGGCGTACACGAGACCCGCCCCGAAGCCGATGACGAGCGCGGTGTCGCCGCTCTTCGCCTCGCCGGTCGCCAGGAGCCGCTCCATCGCGAGCGGGATCGAGGCGGCCGAGGTGTTGCCGGTGGTGCGTACGTCACGCGCGACCGTGACGTGCTCCGGCAGCTTGAGTGTCTTCACCATCGAGTCGATGATCCGCTCGTTGGCCTGGTGGGGAATGAAGACGTCCAGATCGTCCGGGGTGATTCCGGCCGCGTCCAGCGCCTGCTGCGCGACCTTCGCCATCTCGAACACGGCCCAGCGGAACACCGCCTGGCCCTCCTGCGTGATCGCAGGGAACTTGATGTTGCCCTTGCTGTCCAGGGGCAGTTTCGATACGTCGCCGATCCGGAATTCGTTCCACGGGACGGTCTGCTTGATGGTCTCGGACTTGTCGCCCTCGGAGCCCCAGACGGTCGGGCCGATGTGCGGCTCCTGGGAGGGGCCCACGACGACCGCACCCGCACCGTCACCGAACAGGAAGGCCGTCGCGCGGTCCTCCAGGTCGGTCAGGTCGGAAAGGCGCTCGACACCGATGACAAGTACGTACTCCGCCGAACCCTCGACGATCATGCCCTTGGCGAGAGTCAGGCCGTAGCCGAAGCCCGCGCAGCCCGCCGAGATGTCGAAGGCCGCGGCCTTCGCCGTGCCGAGCTTGTCGGCGATCTCGGTGGCGACGGCCGGGGTCTGGCTGAAGTGCGAGACGGTGGAGACGACCACGGCGCCGATCTGCTCGGCCGTGATCCCGGCGTCGGCGATCGCCTTGCCGGAGGCCTCGATCGACATCGCGGCGACGGTCTCCTCGTCGGAGGCCCAGTGCCGGGTCTCGATGCCGGAGCGCGAGCGGATCCATTCGTCGGACGAGTCGATCGTCTCGAGGATCACCTCGTTCGGCACGACCCGGGTGGGCCGGTAGCCGCCCACGCCCAGGATCCGCGCGTACGGGGCGCCCTTGCTGGGCCTGATCTTCGACATGCTCTCGGGCTCCTTGTCAGGCAGCGTGCTCGGCGATGAGCTCGCGAGCAGCGTCGAGGTCGTCAGGGGTCTTGAGCGCCAGCGTCTGCACGCCGGGCAGGGCGCGCTTGGCGAGACCGGTCAGCGTGCCGCCCGGGCACACCTCGACGAGCGCGGTCACGCCCAGCTCCTTGAAGGTCTCCATGCACAGGTCCCAGCGGACCGGGTTGGCGACCTGGCCGACCAGGCGCGACAGCACCTCGGCGCCGGTCGCGACGGCCTTGCCGTCCTTGTTCGAGACGTACGTGATCTTCGGGTCGGCCGGCGTCAGCTCCGCGGCGGCCTGCTCCAGGGTCTCGACCGCGGGGGCCATGTGGTGCGTGTGGAAGGCGCCCGCGACCTTGAGGGCCACGACACGTCGTACGCCCTCGGGCTTGTCGGCCTCCAGGGCGGCCAGCTCCTCCATGGTGCCGGCGGCCACGATCTGGCCCGCGCCGTTCACGTTCGCCGGGGTCAGACCGAGCTTCTCCAGATGCGGGATCGTCGTCTCGGGGTCACCGCCGAGCAGGGCCGACATGCCGGTCTGCGTTATCGCGGCGGCCTCGGCCATGGCCAGACCACGCTTGCGTACGAGTTCGAGGGCGGCCGTGTCGTCCAGGATGCCCGCGAAGGCGGCGGCCGTGATCTCACCGACGCTGTGGCCCGCGACGGCACTCGGTGCCACCTCGCCGAGGGCGGACGCCGACAGGAGTCCGGCCGCGACGAGGAGCGGCTGCGCCACCGCCGTGTCGCGGATCGCGTCCGCGTCGGCCTGCGTTCCGTAGTGGGCAAGGTCGAGCCCGATGGCGTCCGACCACATGCCGAGACGGTCGGCGGCACCGGGGAGGTCGAGCCAAGGAGTCAGGAAGCCGGGCGTCTGGGCGCCCTGGCCGGGAGCGACGAGTACGAGCACCCTCACACTCTCTCTTGTGGACGGCCAATGCCGCCCGTGGGGACAGGGACGAAGAACAGCAGGGGGTTTTGTGGGCCCCCGACAAAAGCCTAGAGCTGGGGATCTCCATCGGCCAGACGCCCCAGGATCAGCGCGATCCGGAGTGTGAAGGCGGATCGTACATCGGAGGGTGACCAACCGGTGACATCAGTCACACGTCGAAGCCGGTAGCGCACGGTGTTGGGGTGAACGAAGAGCATCCGGGCGGCGCCCTCGAGACTGCTCGCCTGTTCCAGATAGACGCTCAGGGTCTCCAGGAGAGCGGACCCCGCCTCCTCCAGTGGTCTGTAGATCTCCTCCACCAGTTGGTCGCGCGCACTCGGGTCGCCGGCGATCGCGCGCTCCGGCAGCAGATCGTCAGCCAGCACCGGCCGCGGGGCGTCCTGCCAGGCGAAACACGCCTTGAGCCCGGCGGCCGCGGCCTGCGCGGAGCGGGTCGCGGCGAGCAGATCGGGCACGACGGGCCCCGCCACGACCGGTCCCGCCGCATAGGGCCCGATCAGCGACTTGGCCACGCCGATCGGGTTGTCGCTGCCGCCGGCGATGACGACGAGCCGGTCGCCGAGGACTCCGGTGAGGACCTGCAACTTGGCGTGCCGGGCGGCCCGCCGGATCGCCTCGACGGTCAGCTCGCTGTCACCGTCGGGGGCCGTGCCCAGCACCACGCACACATGCTCGGGGGAGTTCCAGCCGAGCGCGGCGGCCCGGCTGACGGCACCTTCGTCGGCCTCGCCCGACAGCACGGCGTTCACGACGAGCGACTCGAGCCGGGCGTCCCAGGCACCGCGTGCCTCGGCGGCCTGGGCGTACACCTGGGCGGTGGCGAAGGCGATCTCGCGGGCGTACACGAGGAGGGCTTCGCGCAGGACGGACTCATCACCGGGTGCCGCGACCTCGTCGATCGCGGACTCCATGACCTCGATGGTCGTACGGACCATCTCGACGGTCTGGCGCAGGGTGATCGCCCTGGTCAGCTCGCGGGGTGCGGTGCCGAAGACGTCGGTGGAGATGGCCTGCGGGGCATCCGGATGCCGGAACCACTCGGTGAAGGCGGCGATACCGGCCTGCGCGACCAGACCGATCCAGGACCGGTTCTCCGGTGGCATCGCCCTGTACCACGGCAGTGTCTCGTCCATGCGCGTGATGGCCTGCGCGGCGAGACTTCCGGAGGACTTCTCCAGCCGCTTCAGGGTCGCGGTGTGCGCGTGGGCGGCGTGCGCAGCGGGTTGGGTGGTGCTGGGTTCGGGTTCGGGCACGGGACAAGACTGCCTTATCCGGACGGGAGTGTGCGGCGGCGGGGCTCAGGTGAGGGTGGCCGCGGGTCTAACGTGGGCCCTGTGATGAATGTACGGCGCTCCCAGGAGCGCTACCGCGGAGGCGACTCGGCGGCCGGGATCGAGTCCCTCCACGCCTTCTCCTTCGGGCCCCACTACGACCCGGACAACCTCCGCTTCGGTGCGGTCATCGCCTGCAACGAGGAACGGCTCGCGCCCGGCGCGGGTTTCGACGAGCATCCGCACAGCCACACGGAGATCGTGACCTGGGTCGTCTCGGGAGAGCTGACGCACCGGGACTCCGCGGGCCATGTGTCGGTGGTCAGGCCCGGAGACGTACAGCGGCTCAGCTCGGCGGGCGGTGTACGGCACGTGGAGCGCAACGACGGCGCCGAGCCGTTGACCTTCGTGCAAATGTGGCTCGCCCCGCTGTCGCCGGGCGGCGATCCCGCGTACGAGATCGTCCACGGCATCGCGGACTCCACTCCGTACGCGGTTCCGGAGGCGGGGGCGATGCTGCATGTGCGGCG
>NZ_JAAKZY010000005.1 GCF_011045015.1 Streptomyces scabichelini
TCTCCGACAGGAACAACACCGCCGCGAGCCCCGCCCGCAACTCCTCCCGCAACACACTCAAAGAAGGACCCGACTGAACAGGAGCCGGAGAAACCGGAGGAGTTGGAGGAGTTGGAGGAGTTGGAGAAGCCGAAGGAACCGGCCGCTGCTCCACCACCGGCGAAGCGACCTCCTCGGCCGGTATCAACTGCGCTACATAAGCAGCCAACTCCGCGACCGACGGGTAGTCGTACAACCGCGTCGCAGTCAACGACGTGCCATACGCCTTATTGATCGACTTCACCCACTCCACCCCGATGATGGAGTCCAACCCCAATTCCACGAAATTACGCCGAGGATCAACCTCACTCTCCGACAGGAACAACACCGCCGCGAGCCCCGCCCGCAACTCCTCCCGCAACACACTCAAAGAAGGACCCGACTGAACAGGAGCCGGAGAAACCGGAGGAGTTGGAGGAGTTGGAGGAGTTGGAGAGGCCGAAGGAACCGGCCGCCCCGCCGCATCGCCCATGTCCGTCAGTACGACGTTCCGGGGCTTGGCGACAGGAGTTGTCGTCGGGACCACCGCTGCGCCCGGATCCTGGAGCAGGATCCGATGCTTCTTCCCGGGGACGGCAATCGGTGCGGCCCGCTCGGCGGACGCACGCAGCGCGGTCGGTTCGGCCGGCTTCTTCGGTTCCTGTACCGGTGGGAGCTCCCGAGCGGTCGTCCGTACCGGAGCACGACGCCCGTCAGTGGCCCAGTGCGTCGAGCGCTCGAAGGAGTAGCCGGGCAGCGTGATGATCCGTGGCTTGTCGCCCGTGAAGAGCGCCGACCAGTCCGGGGCGGCGCCCCGGCTGTAGAGATCGGCCAGGCCGCGGCACACCTCCCGGTACCGCTCCACCGGGACGCCGGGTGACCGGAGCACGTCCAGCAGTGCTCGCGCCTGGACCTCCTGCAACGAATGATCCTGGTCGCGTGGTACTTCGCCGCGTTCGACCATGGGGTGTTCCTGGCCGCTCTCGGCCGCGGACAGCACGGAGAGAGCGTCCTCGACACCATTGACGACGACTGAGCAGCGGTGGGCGAAGTGCTGCCTGCCCTCCAGCAGGGTGTAGGCCATGTCCCTCAGCCGCTGGTAGTCGAGTTCCCCCTGCGCGAGGGCCGACCGGAGCTCCTGGACGCGCCTTTGCAGTCCCTCCGGGGTCTTGGCGGACAGAAGCAGCAGCAGAGGCGGGGCCTCGGCGACCGGGGCACGGCGCGCGGGCTCGGAGTAACTCTCCACCACCATATGGACGTTGGTGCCGCTCATCCCGAAGGAGCTCACCGCGCCGAGCCGCGTGCCCGTGGGTCCCGCCGGCCAGGACTTGGTCTCCTTGTTGACGTAGAAGGGGCTGTCCTTCCACGCGATGTAGTCGCTGTCCTGGTCGCAGTTCAGGCTCGCCGGGACGACGCCGTGCCGTACCGACTGGACAAGGGCGATCAAGCCGACAAGGCCGGACGCCGCCAGGGTGTGACCGACATTGGTCTTAGTGGACGTCAGCGCGCAGAAGCCGGTCTTGTCGGTGCGTTCCCGGTACGCCTCGTTGAGGGCGTTCACCTCGATGGGGTCGCCGAGTTGGGTGCCCGTGCCGTGGGCCACGATGTGCTCGATGCGCTCGGCGTCGATTCCGTGCCGCTCGTAGACCTGTCGGTAGAGGCGTCCCTGAGCTGCCCCGCTCGGAGCGGTGATGCCGTTCGTCCGGCCGTCGTAGTTCATACCGCTGCCGCGGATCACCGCGAGGACGCGATCGCCGTCCTCTTCCGCCTGGGACAGGCGCTTGAGGACGAGGGCGGGGACGGCCTCGCCGAGGACCATGCCGTCGGCCCGCTTGTCGAAGGCGTGGCAGACGCCGCTCTCGGAGAGCATTCCGGACTTGGCCATCTCGGTGTAACCGCGCGCGGTGGTCGCCAGGTTGACGCCAGCGACGACCGCGGTGTCGCACTCGCCGCCGCGAAGGCTGGCGCATGCCTGGTGGGCGGCCGTCAGCCCCGAGGAACAGGCGGTGTTGACTGCCAGCACCGGGCCGGAGAAGTCGAGGAGGTAGGCCAGGCGCGAGGCCAGGATCGCCTCGTGCTGGGCGGTGATGCCGCCCTCGCCCCGGGTCAGCTCGGGATAGTCGCCCTGTTCGGCACCGACGAACATGCCGATCGTCCCGGCGCGGAGCTTGCGTTCGCCGTAGCCCGCGTCCTCCAGGGCACGCCAGGTTTCCTGGAGCAGCAGGCGCTGGCGCGGGTCCATGTTCCGCGCCTCACGCGGCGAGATCTCGAAGAACGCGGCGTCGAACTCCGCGATTCCCGGGACGAATCCGCAGCGGACGGCCTCGCGCCGCTCGGCGTCCAGCCCGTCCCAGTCGGCGTGCCGGTCCTCCGGGACGGGTGACAGCACGTCCTTCCCCTGCAAGAGGTTCTCCCAGAACTCGTCGACGGACCGAGCGGCGGGGAAACGGCCGCTCATGCCGATGACGGCGATCGGTTCCGGCTCCCTGTGCGTCCTGGGCCGCGGCGCCGGAGCGGACACGGACCGGTCGTCGGCCGTGGCGCCGGAGACCTCCGCAACCGCGGTCACGGCGGGCGCCGGGGAACTGTCCGGGGCCGCGGCCTGCACCTCGCGGTGCTGCCCCAGTGCCTCCCGGTGTTCCGCGATCAGGTGAGCGACGAGCTTCTGCGGGGTGGCATGGGAGAAGAAGATCGAGGGCAGCACCTCGATCGCGAGACTCTCGCCCAGGGCCCTGGCCAGCTTGACCAGGCTGACCGAGTCGAACCCGAGCTCGGAGAAGTTCTCGTCGGCGTGGATCTGCTCGCGGGGGACCCGCAGTACGTCGACGATCACCGTCTCGAGGGCCGAGAGCACCAGCGCTTCGACGTCCGTGCGTGAGGCCGTCGGCGCCGGGTCCAGGTCCGGGCCCGGTTCCGGTTCCGGTTCCGGTTCCGGTTCGAACATGCGCCGTACGCGTGCCGCATCGCCGGCCATCACGATCTGCTGTGTCTCTCCCTGTCCCAGGAGCTGTTCGAAGAGCGCGAGGCCCTCGGCTTCCCCGAGGAGGCGCAGCCCGCTGGTGGCGAGGTACAACTCGATGCCCTCCGCGTCGTCGAACCCCATGCCGCCGCCACTCCACAGGGGCCAGTTGAAGGCGACCGTCGCGCCGGACAGGGCTCCTTGGCGGACCCGCTGGTCGCGATGGCGGGCGTAGGACGTCTGGAAGCGGTTGGCCACCGAGTAGGCGCAGCCGCCGAAGTCACCGAGGACCGCCGAGGTCGACGAGAAGTAGCAGACGAAGTCGAGGGGTTCCGCGGCCAGCACGTCGTCGAGCACGCGCGTGCCGTCCACCTTGGCGGACAGCAGATCCTGAAAGGACCCGGCATCGCCGTCGAGCAGCGAGCTGCGTTCGGTGACGCCGGCGGCGTGTACGACGCCGTGGATCGGGCCGAACCGCTCGCGCGCCGCGGCCACCGCCTCCCGCATGGCCTGCCGATCGGCGACGTCGGCCTGCCGGTACAGAACCTCGCCGCCCAGCGCCTCGATCTTCGCGATGCTGCGACGCTTGTCGGCGTCGAGGGCCGAGCGCCCGGTCAGCACCATGCGCGCCGACCAGTTCCTGGCCAGGTGCTCGGCGAGCAGGAGACCCAGGCCGCCGGTGCCGCCCGTGATGAGGTATGTGCCGTTCGGCCTGAGGAGGTGCTTGCCCGCACCGGGCAGGCTCGGGCGGACCCGGCTGACGTATCGAGCACCGGCGCGGTACAGCGCGCTCCCGGACGTCCCGGCGGACCACTCGTTCCACAGGCGTTCGAACCAGGCGCCGCGGGCTGTCCTGCCGGACGGGTCCTGGACCTCCTCCAGGACCGCGGCGAACCGCACGTCGGGCAGCGCCCTGCCGAGGGAGCGTTCGAAGCCGAGCCACGACTCCGCGTACGCCCGCTCGACGCCATCGCGGAATTCCCCTGCCTGCAGGACACGGCCCACCGGCAGCCCTGCTGCGGCGATCGCCTGCAGGAGGTGCACGGTGGCGGTGTACGAGCCGGGCTCCGTCGCGTCGTCCAGGAACCACAGGTTCAGGACGCCGTCGACCGCGCCGTACCGCGACCGAATGTCTTGGAAGACGCGGACGCAGTCGTCCAGGCTCTGGTGATCGGCTTCGTAGGAGTGGTCGGACGTCCGGGCGAAGCCCTGTCCCCGCGTGACGAACAGCAGTGTGGCGGCGGGGTCGAGCTCGCGTGCGGTACGGGCCAGTTTGGCCCGGTCCGCCGGGTCGACGATGAGGCAGACCAGGGTGTGCGGCGCGGCGGCGCGGCGGACGGCGGGCAGCGCCTGCGGCTCCCAGAACTCCGCGAAGAGGAGGGCCGCCGGGCCCTGGTCGTCGCCGGTCACGAGGGCGGCGGACCGCTCTGTGGTTCCGTGCGCAGCGAGGGCCGCGGATGAGCGCGTGGTGTCGATCCAGTACCGGTTCCTGGCGAACGGGTAGGAGGGCAGGGCGATGCGGGCCGGGCACCGGCTCCCGTGCAGTGCGTGCCAGTCGACGGTGCTGCCGTCGACCCACAGCGCGAGCAGTGCCGGGAGGTCCCGCCGGGCGAGCGCTTCGGACACGCCCGTGCCGGCGGCCGATCCGCTCGCCCGGCCGCGGACCACGTCCTCGACGTCCTCGCGACCCTCACCGAGGGACCGGAGACGAGCGAGCAGGTCCGGCATGGTGGCCACGACCAGGCCGAGCCGCTCCCGCATGGCCTCGCGCCCCACCTGGAGCGTGTGGGCGAGCACGGGCAGGTCACCGGTCGAGAGGTTCTTCTGCTCGATCCAGTCCGCGAGTTGCGCCGCCTTCTGCCGTAGGCGCTCGGTGGTGCGGGCCGACAGGACGACCGGGACGGGACCGCTGGAGGCGGCGAGGTCCGGCGCGTCGTACGGGTCCGGCCGGTACTCCTCGATGACCAGGTGCGCGTTGGTACCGCCCGCCCCGAAGGAGGAGACGCCGGCGGTCCGAGGCAACTCGCGCTCCTCGCCGTCGACGGTGACGACCGGCCGCGGCCAGTAGGCGAGTGTCTGCTGGACCGCGAAGGGCGTGCCGTCGAAGTCGATGTTCGGGTTCAGTTCGGTGGAATGGATCGAGGGGGCGATCTTGCCGTGCCTCATCTGGAGCAGCACCTTGGTGAGCCCGGAGATGCCGGCGGCGCTCTCGGCGTGGCCGATGTTGCTCTTGACCGATCCGATCGCGCAGAACCGGCCGTCGCGCGTGTGCTCGCCGAAGGCCCGGGCGAGTCCGGCGACCTCGATGGGGTCACCGAGCGCCGTGCCGGTGCCATGCGCCTCGATGTAGCTGACCGAGTTCGGGTCGATCCCGCCCTGTCGCCATGCGTCGGTGATCGCGCGGGCCTGGGTGACCGGACTGGGGACGGAGTAACCGTTGGTCTTTCCCCCGTGGTTGACGGCGACGCCCCGGATGACCCCGTGGATGTGGTCCCCGTCCCGCACGGCTCGCTCCAGAGGCTTCAGCAGCACGGCGCCGACACCTTCGCCGGGGACGTATCCGTCACCCCCTTCACCGAAGCTCACGCAGCGTCCCGTACTGGAGACGAATCGGCTCTGACCGAGGATCAGGTACTTGTTGGGGTGCACCGACACGTTGACCCCACCGGCGATCGCCATGTCGCAGACACCGGAGCGGATGCTCTGGCACGCCAGGTCGATGGCCGTCAGCGACGAGGAGCACATGGTGTCGACGCTCATGCTCGGGCCGTGGAAGTCGAAGTAGTACGAGACCCGGTTGGCGACGGCCGAGATGTTCCCGGACACGGCCACCGGGTTCTCGAGGGCCTGTTCCTGGGCTCCGTACAGCTGGTATTCCGAGTACATGACTCCGGCGTAGACGCCGATGGTGGGGGTGCGGCCGGAGTCCGTCGGCGCGTTGAGCCGGTCCCGGGTGTAGCCGGCGTCCTCGACGGTCTCGTAGACGCACTGGAGGAACAGGCGCTCCTGGGGATCCATCCGCTCCGCCTCGACGGGCGAGATGTTGAAGAACAGCGGGTCGAACTCGTCGACGCCGTCCACGAATCCGCCCCACCTGCTGTACGTCTTGCCGGGCGCGTCCGGGTCCGGATCGAAGTACGCCCCGTGATCCCACCGGTCGGCCGGTATCTCGGTGACGCAGTCGCGTCCGGCAGCCAGATTCGCCCAGAACTCGTCGACGGTACGGGCCTTGGGGTAACGCCCGGCAAGCCCGATGATCGCGATGTCCAGTCCCTGCCGCTCGGGGCGGGCGGGCCCGGGTCGGGACACTGAGGGCGACGGCTTCTCGGCCTGCTGCGCCGACCACCTCGTCGACGAGAGGGGCTTGCGTCGCAGCGGCCCCGTGGATCGGACACCCGTACGGTACGCCGCCACGTCGGCGGCCGGGGTGTCGGCGACCGGGGTGGCGGCAGCCGGGGCGACCGCGTCCGTCGCGGCTTCTCCGAGGAGACTCGACACGTCGAACCGACGGGTGGCGGCCAGGTGCCGGGCCAGCTCACGAGGCGTACCGAACTCGAAGAACAGGGTGGTGGGCAGCGCCCCGAAGACTGCTTCCATCCGCTCCGTCATGGTCATCGCCATGACCGAGTCGATGCCGAAGCTGTCGAAGGCTGCCCGACCGTCGACCCGGACGAGGGGGAGCTTGGTGATCTCGGAGAGGAGGCGCTCAAGGTACTCGCTCACCTTCTCCTCGAGCAGGTCGCTGTCAAAGTGCTTCACGAATCCGCCCCATCGGTGGAGAAAGTAGGGAACTTCCGCTGTGTCGGGACCGGTGCGTCCCCCAGGGCGCGGCCGACAGAAGGAACCGAGACCATCACCTGGCCGTACTCGGAGCGCAGGATCCGGTGGAGGTCCCCGATGCCGTCGGCCCGCGGCGGCCAGATGACGGACTGGCTGTGCCCGAAGCGCTCACCGCCCGCGACGAGGTCCTGCCGGTGCCGCGCGTAGGCGTCCAGGAAGGCGTTCACCGCGGCGCCGTCGACCTGGCCGACGCCACCGTTCACTCCGGAAAGGGAGGAACAGGTCACGAAGAAGTCCAGCGGGAGCGACCGGGTCGCGGCGTCCAGGTTCACGACACCCGCCGTCTCCGGGGCGAGGACGTCCAGGAAGTCCCGGCCCGACTTGTCGACGATGAGTGCGTCGCGGGCGATTCCGGCGCTGTGGATGACTCCGTCGATCCCCCGGTGCCGCTCCAGGATCCGCGCGATCAGTGCGTCCGCCTCGGACGGGCTGGAGATGTCGGCTTGCTCGTAGCTCACCGCGCTGTCGCCCGCCAGGTTCTGCAACGCCTCACGGGACTCGCGGTCCAGAGGGGACCGGCCGACGAGGACGACGGTCGCGTTCCCCGTCTGTGTGGCGATCTCCCGCGCGACGGCACGTCCGAGCGCACCCGCTCCGTCGGCGACGAGGTAGGTTCCGTTCTCCTTCCACGGCAGTGTGTGGGGGGCGGAGCGGACCTCGCACTCGGCCCAGGCCGGCACCTCGCGCAGGCCGTCGACGTACCGCACGAGAGTCTCGTCGGGGCAGCCGCGGTTCTCCCGGATCCGCAGCACGGCGCGCTCGGAGGTGTCCGTCCGGTCCAGCACGACGACCTGTCCGGTGACAGCCGGGTTCTCGAGGCGGGCCGTCCTGAGCATGGCCGCGAGTCCGGAGAGCAGCGTCGCGTCGGGTGTACCGGGAAGCACCAGCTGGACGTGGTTCCGGCCGTCGGCTCCGCGCATGATGGAGCGCAGGTGCCGCAGAACCTGCAGGCCGTAGGCGGTGTACCGGCTGTCCGGGACCTCGTCATCGGCGGTCAGGACGAAGACATCGGCGTCGTCGCCCCGCAGGAGGGGCGCCAGCTCGGGCAGTCCGGCGAGCAGCACGGTCGGTCGCGCGGCGGTGAGGCCGGAGGGCCGGGCCGGTGCGGGTCGGGCTTGCCACTGCGAGTGCAGCAGCACCGGTTGTCCGCTGCGAGCCTCCGTCCCTACGACAGAGGGCGTGTCGCGGTGTTCCGCCGCCGGAGCGAGCGTCGTCGGTCCGTGGTCGGCACGGTCGGATGCGGCCCGATCGAACTGGAGACCGCCGATCCGGATGCGGACCCGGCCCTGCTCGTCGGCCAGGTCGAGGTCGAACCCGGGGGCCTGCGCATCGCCGGCCTGCCGTGCGCCGGGCCGAACCCAGGCCCACATCGAGGCCGTGCAGGCATCGAGAACGAGGACTTCGTCGATGGCGCGGATCACCGCAGGTCCACCGCCGGCGTACGCCCCGTCCTGCCCGGCCGACCGGCCGAGGACATCGGAGCACGCCTGCACCGCGGCGCCGAGCAGGCCCGGATGCAGCACGAACCCGTCCTCGGTGTCGCGCGCCGGGGCAGGCAGCGCCAACTGGATCAGAGCGTGTCCGGGTCCGGTCCCAATGCTCTGGACGGCGCGGTACGCGGGCTCATGAGCGGGTCGGTCGTCGTGGTGGCGCCCGTAGTACTGCTCGGCGGTCAGGCCGGATCCCCCGCAGGCCCTCCGCAGAGCGGGCACGTCGAGCACGGTCTCCTCGGCTCCGTCCGCGAAGTAGAGGACACCCTCGCTGTGTTCGACGGCGTCAGCGTCGCCGTCCCCGCCCGACGGTGTGCTCCTGATCCGGAACCGGATGTCGCCGTCGTCCTCCGGACGCAGACCGACGTGCACTTCGCGCAGGCCGTCGGCCGGATCGAGCGGCCGCGCGAACACGACGTCGCGCAGCACTACCGGCGCCGAGGGATCGACGGTGGCCCGGCTGCTGAGACAGCTCGCGGCCACGGCCATCTCCAGGAAGGCCGCGCCGGGCACGGTCCGAGCGACGCGATCGCCCAGGAAGCGTTCCTGTCCGGTCACGACGGAAGTGAAGCGCTGCTCGGTGAAGTCGGAGGTGTTGACCTGTACGAGCGGATGCAGCGGCGCCGGTCCGCCGAGCGCGTTCGGCTCGGGAGCGGACAGGTCGTCGAAGGCGGAGTACCGCTCGGCCGCGAAGGGGTAGGTCGGCAGCGCGACCCGCCGCGGAGTCTCGGTTCCGTAGAGGGACCGCCAGCTCACGGGCACGCCGTTGACCCACAGTTCGAGCAGCTTCTCGTACTTCCCCTTCTCGGCCCACGCCGCGATCATCACGTCGAGGTCGGAGTCAGACGCGAACAACGTGAGAGTCTGGGCGCCACCGGCGACCGAGCCACGGACGATCTCACCGCCCGCGAACTCGCCTGCCAGGAACCGGCCGAGCTTCTCGACCAGGTCGGGCACGGAGGAGGCGACGACACCGAGGCGTTCCTCCCGTGGTTCGCGGCCGACCTGAAGCGTGTAGGCGACGTCCGTGAGCGCGAGATCCGCGTTCTCGGGGCGGCCAAGCCACTCCACCAGGCGCTCGGCCCGCGCCCTCAGCTGCTCGGTCGTGCGGGCGGACAGCGGTACCACGGCACGTGGGACAGCGGCGGCCGGCGAACCCGGCGTGGTGCTGTCGGGGACGTACTCCGCTATCACGACATGTGCGTTGGAGCCCCCGGCCCCGAACGCCGACACGCCCGCGACGCGCGGCAACGCACCGCGCGTGCCGTCGTCCGACACGGGGGCCGGCCACTCCGCCGGCTCCTGCTGCACCACGAACGGGCTCTGCTCGAAGTCGATGTGCGGGTTGAGCGTCGAGGCGTGCAGGGTCGGGGCGAGACGGCGGTGCTGGAGCTGGAGCAGCACCTTGGTGATGCCGGCGATACCGGCCGCGCTCTCGGCGTGCCCGATGTTGCTCTTCACCGAGCCGATCGCACAGAACCCCCGGTCGTCGGTGTAGGGACCGAATGCCTTGGAAAGCCCGGCGATCTCGATCGGGTCGCCCAGGGAGGTGCCGATGCTGTTCGCGTCGATGTAGCTCACGTCCCGCGCGTTCACACCCGCTCGCCGCAGGGCCTCGCCGATGACCTCGGCCTGCCCCAACGGTTCCGGTACGGAGTAACCGCTCGTCCTGCCCCGGTGGTTGGCGGCGGTGCCCTTGATGACTCCGTAGATCCGGTCGCCGTCCGCGATCGCTCGCGCCAGCGGCTTGAGCAGGACCGCGCCCACGCCCTCGCCCGGTGCGTAGCCGTCGCCTCCGGCGCCGAAGCTGGCGCAGCGACCGTCGCTCGACGCGAGCCGCCCCTGGCTGAGGAGCAGGTACTTGTTCGGGTGCAGCGAGAGGTTCACTCCCCCGGCCACCGCCGTGTCGCAGTCGCCCGACTCCAGGCTCCGGCAGGCCAGATGCACGGCCATGAGCGACGCCGAGCACATCGTGTCGACGCTGAGGCTCGGGCCGCGGAAGTTGAACACATGGGACACGCGGTTCGCGACGGACGCGGAGCTGCCCGACACGGTCGGCGCCGCTCCGGCACCCTGCGACAGAGCGCCGTAGAGCTGGTACTCCTGATACATCACTCCGACGAAGACACCCACCCGGCCGTCGAGCAGGTTCCCCGTACGGTCCTTGCCGGTGTCCCGGACGTACCCGGCGTCCTCCAGTGTTTCGTGCACGCACTGGAGGAACAGCCGCTCCTGCGGGTCCATGATCTCCGCCTCGCGCGGGGAGATGTTGAAGAACTGCGGGTCGAAGTCGTAGGCACCGTCGAGGAATCCGCCCCACTTGCTGTACGACTTCCCGGGGGTCCCCTTGGCCGGATCGAAGAAGCGCGCGTGGTCCCAGCGGTCGCCCGGGACCTCGGTGACGCAGTCCTTGCCGGCGGCGAGGTTCTGCCAGAACTCCCGCACGTCACGGGCCTGGGGGTAGCGCCCCGCCAGTCCGATGATCGCCGTGTCACCGGTTGCCGCGCCCGGGGCCGGGTCGGCCGTGCTCCCCGCCGGAGCGACGGAAGGTACGGGCCAGGTCCGTCCCGCCCCCAGGACGGGCCGCTCAGGGGCGTCCGGCGCGACGGCGGGTGTCTGGCGATGCCCACCTGCTGCGGGGAGAAGCTCGCCGACCTGCTGAGGACGGGTCTCCAGGAGGTGGCGTGTCAGGGCGGTGATGGTCCGGTGCTCGAAGAACAGGGTCTTCGGAAGCGGGCCGAAGACTCCTTCGAGGGTGCGGGTCATCTCCATGGTCATGACGGAGTCGACGCCGTAGTCCTCCAGCGACGCCTCGGCGTCGATCCTGTCGGCGGGCAGGTCGATGACCGAGGCCAGGAGCCGCTTGAAGTAGGCCACGGCCTGCTGCGCGGTGTTCTCGTCCGGGCCCTCCGCGGGCACTGCCGCCCTGCTCCCGTCGGGGACCTCCGCGGCCGCGGCATCCGGCGCGGGCCGGGACCGGGGTGCGGGGCTGTCCACGAGGAGTCCGGCGAGGAGGGTCCGCGCGATCCTCGGGCGGTCGCCCGAAACCACCATCACCTGGTCGGACGGCGATGCCAGGGCCAGGTACAGGGCGCGCAGCCCCTCCCGGTCCGGCAACGGCACGAGCCCGAAGCGTTCGTGCAGCGACCGCTCCGTCGGCGCGTCGACACGCATCCCGCCGTCGGCCCACAGGGGCCAGGCGACCGACAGTGTCCTGCCCCGTCGCTCGCCCCGGGCCACCAGCGCGTTGCGGTGGGCCGCGAAAGCGTCCATGAACGCGTTCGCGCAGGCGTAGTCGGCCTGCCCGACATTGCCCAGAGCCCCCGCGACCGAGGAGAAGGCGACCAGGAAGTCGAGGTCCGCGTCCTGCGTGGCCTCGTCCAGGTGCACCAGTCCTGCGACCTTCGGTGCCAGCACGCGGGAGAACTCGTCCGCGTCCTTCCGCATGACGAACGCGTCGCTGGTGGACCCGGCGGCGTGCAGGATCCCGTCGATCCGGCCGTACCGCTCCCGGGTCTCCTGAACGAGCGTCACGACGTCGTCCCTGACCGTCACATCGGCCTGTACGTAGATCGTCTCCGCGCCGTGCTTCCGCAGTCGTTCAAGGAGCGCGTCCTTGTCCGCGTCGCGGGGCGAACGGCCGGCGATCACGATCCGGGCGCCACGGACCTGCTCCGCGATGTCGTGGGCGAAGACCGCGCCCAGGCCGCCGGCGCCCCCGGTGATCAGGTAGACGCCCCCGTCCTTCCAGGGCGTCACGGCCGGCCGGCAGTCGAGGTCCTCCTCGCGCCACTTCAGGACCTCGCGCAGGCCGCCGAGGTAGCGCACGGCGAAGTCCGCGAGCACCGCGCGGTCCGCCGTCACGCGGGACGCGGCGCGCTCCGGGGCGTCCTGCCGGTCCACCAGCACCAGCTGGCCGAGCAGCCGCGGATTCTCCAGTCCGGCCGATTTCAGGATGGCGGCCAGTCCCGTCCACAGCGACGACTCGACGGCCGGGGCGACCAGTTGGACCCGGACCGGGTGGTGGGCGGGCTCACCGAGCAGCCGCTTGACCTCGGCGAAGACCTGCAGCGCGTAGTCGGTGTAGCGGCGGCCGACGTCCGTGGCGTCCGATGTCAGCCGAACCACTCGCGTGGTGTCCCGCGCCTCGAGCCTGGTGTCCTGCGCCTCGAGTGCCGCGGCGACTTCGGGGAGCTCCACGACCAGCACCAGGCCCTCGGGCGCCGGAGCCGTGACCGGCGCCGGGTCCGCGGCCACCCAGTGAGGAGCGGCGAACAACTCCCGGGTGGTCGTCGCAGCCGTCTGGGCGCGCAGGGCGACGCCCTTGAGCCGGACGCACACCCGCCCGTCGTCGTCACAGACGTCGATGTCGAGGCGACGCAGGCCGTCGCCCTCCCGGTCCGCGCTGTCTCGCACCCAGGCCCACGCCTCCGGTGGGCAGGGCCCGAGGATCTCGACCTCGTCAAGGGCGAACGGCAGCGGCGGTGCCTCGCCGTCAGCCGCGGACAGCAGGCCCGCACACGCCTGCAGGCTGGAGTCCACTGTCGACGGATGGAGCCCGTAGGCGTCCCGGGTGTCCCGCACGGTCGACGGCAGCGCGATCCTGGCCAGGACCTGTCCGTCACCCGTCCACAGACGCTCGATGCCGCGGTGACCCGGACCGTAAGCGATGCCGCGCGCCTCGGCGGTCGCGTACAACTCGTCGGCGTCGGGTCCGGGGATCCGGCACGCGTCGCGCAGTCGCGACAGGTCGACGCGGACGTCGGGGTTCTCGGTCGCGGGTTGCGAGGTCACGTACGCCACGCCCTCGCTGTGGACCGTGTCGGCGGTTCCGGCGGCCGGGTCTCCCGGGCTGAGGATCTCGAATGCGACCTCGCCGTGCTGCTCGGGCCGCAGCCGGACCTGGACGGTCAGCCCCGGCTCGTGCAGGGTGACCGGCCGCGTCCAGACGACGTTCCGGATGCTCGACACGCGGTACGGCTCGTCGAGAGAGGCCGCCACGGCGGCGCGCGCCAGCTCCAGACAGGCGGCACCGGACAGCACGGGCTTGCCCTTGACCTGGTGGTCCCGCAGGAAGAACTCCTCGCCGGTGTAGACCGATGTGAAGCGCTGCCCATGGAGAGTGGAGGTGTTGACGTGCAGGAGCGGATGGAGCTGCGCCTGGCCCTCCGCGCGGCTCGGTTCGGTCGCGGTGCCGTCGGCCAGCCAGTGGCGCTCGCCTTGGAAGGGGTAGGTCGGCATCGATATGCGGCGCGGTGCGAATTCGGATGCGTCGTGGAGCTTCGTCCAGTCCACCACGAGACCGGTCGTCCACAGCTTCACGAGTTCGTCGTACGCGCGCTGCGCGAGCGCCGCGTCCAGCGTCCGTGTCTGTTCCGCGTCGGCGGTGAAGACGGCCAAGGCGCCCTGTCGGCGTTCCACCCTGCCCCGGTACAGGCCGGTGATCCCGGTCTCGCCGTCCAGGAACGCCCGTAGTTTCACGGTGAGTTCACCGGTCGTGGCCGCGATGAGTCCGAGGCGTTCCTCGTACGCGTCCCGACCTGTCTGGAGGGTGTGGGCGATGTCCGCGAGCCTGGCCGCGGCGCCCTCGCCCTCGGCCGTCCAGCGCAGCAGCTGATCGGCCTGCGCCAGCAGGCCGTCGTCCGTCCGCGCGGAGAGGACGATGACGGCGGGACCGCCCTCCGGCGGGAGACCGTCAGCGGGGCGGGCAGCCGGGATGTGCTCCTCGACGATGACGTGTGCGTTGGAGCCCCCCGCCCCGAAGGACGAGATGCCGGCGATCCGCGGCATCGCGGTGCCGTCGGCGCCCGTCGGACGACTCCACTGTGCTGACTCCCGCGCCACGTAGAAGGGGCTGCCGTCGAAGTCGATGTGGGGATTGAGCACTTCGGAGTGCAGGGAGGGCGCGAGTTCGCCGTGCTTCATCTGCAGCAGCACCTTCGTCAGCGCGGCGATGCCGGCCGCGCTCTCGGCGTGCCCGATGTTGCTCTTGACCGACCCGATCGCACAGAACTGCTTCCGGTCGGTGTGCTCGCGGAAGGCCCTGGTCAGTCCAGAGATCTCGATGGGGTCGCCGAGTGAGGTGCCCGTTCCGTGCGCCTCGACGTAGCTCACCGCTGCCGCGTCGACTCCGGCCTCACGCAACGCCTGGCCGATGACGTTGTACTGCGCACGGGGATTGGGGACGGAGTATCCGTTGGTCTTGCCGCCATGGTTGACCGATGTGGCCCGGATGACGCCGTAGATGGTGTCGTTGTCCTCGCGTGCGCGGGCGAGCGGCTTGAGCAGGACCGCGCCGACGCCCTCACCCGGGACGTAGCCGTCGCCGCCCTCTCCGAAACTCTCGCAACGGCCCTTGCTCGACGCGTACTTGCCGCTGCCGAGCATCAGGAACTTGTTGGGGTGCAGCGAGAGGTTCACGCCGCCCGCGACGGCCACTTCGCAGCCGCCCGTCCGCAGGCTCTGGCAGGCCAGGTGCAGCGCGGTGAGCGACGACGAGCACATGGTGTCGACGGCCAGGCTCGGACCGTGCAGGTCGAAGACGTACGACACCCGGTTGGCGATGGTCGACGCGCTGCCGGACAGCGTGACGTTACGGCCGCGTGCCTGCTCCTGGGCGCCGTAGAGCTGGTACTCCTGGTACATCACCCCCACGAAGACGCCGACGTTGCCGGGCAGGCCGTGGCCTTCGTGGCGGCTCAGGGTCTCGCGTGTGTACCCGGCGTCTTCGAGCGTCTCGTGCACGCACTCCAGGAACAGTCGCTCCTGCGGGTCCATGAACGCCGCCTCGCGCGGGGCGATGTTGAAGAAGAGCGAGTCGAAGCGGTCGACGCCGTCCAGGAAGCCGCCCCACTTGGTGTACGTCTTGCCGGACGCGTTCTTGTCCGGGTCGAAGTAGGGACCGTGGTCCCAGCGGTCGGCGGGAATCTCGGTGACGCTGTCGCGGCCCTCGGCCAGATTCCGCCAGAACTCCCGGACGTTCCGCGCCTGGGGATAGCGGCCCGCCAACCCGATGACGGCGATCTCCGTGTCCCCGCCCACCGGCTCCCGACGGCTGCGCCGCACGACCGCCGGGCGGGTGTGCGCGGACCGGGTTCCGGCGATGCCGTCCGTCGAGGTGACGGACGGCTCCTGGGCTTCGTCGACGAGCAGTTCGACCAGGCGCGGCCGGTGGGCACCGAGGAAGTACCCGGCCAGGGCGCTGATGCTCTGGTACTCGTAGAACAGCGTCTTGGACAGCGATCCGAAGACCTTCTCGAGCCGGTTGGTCAGGTTCATCGCCATGATCGAGTCGATGCCGTAGTGCTCGAGGGCGTCGTCCGCGTCGATCCGCTCGGCGGGCATGCGCAGCTCGGAGGCGAGAAGGCCGACCAGGTACTGGCCGGCGCGCTCCTCCAGCGTGCCACCCGGGCGGGCGCCGCCGTCCTCCGCGGCGGCGACGGCCGGTGACGTCGTCTCACCGTGCGGGAGTGCGCGGCCTGCCCGCTCGGCGGAAGCGTCCGCGGCGTACGCCCTGGAGGTGAAACCCCGCAGGAGACACCGCGGCGCACCGGCGTCGTCGAGGAGGTCGATGTCCAGCTTGCGGATGCCGAGCTCGGGCTGGTCGTCGTCGCTGTAGCGGACCCACGCCCACATCTGCGCGGTGCACGGGCCGAGGATGTCCAACTCGTCGAGTGCGAAGGGGAGATGGAGCATGGCGGGGGCAGGGTCGGCGAGGTCGCCGTCCCGGCCGAACAGTCCGACAGCGGACTGCAGGGCGGCGTCCAGCAGGCTCGGGTGCAGCACGTACCCGTCGGCATCGGCGGGCGTCCCGGACGGCAGTCGCAGCCGTGCCAGCGCCTGCCCGTCGCCGATCGCCACGCTTTCGACGCCGCGGTGCGCGGGACCGTATGCGAGACCCATGGACCGGTAGATGCGGTAGCACTCTTCGGCGTCCATCAGTACGACACCGCAGGCCGCCCGCAGCGCGTCCACGTCCACGGCCGCCGGCGCTCCGCCATCGGCGAGGGCCCGTACCGTGCCCTGGCTGTGCACGACGGCGTCCGTGTCGGGCTCACCACCGGCGACGCCGGAGATCTCGAAGGCCACCTCCCCGGCGGCTCCGGCTTGCGCGGCGTACAGGGTCGTCATGACGCGTGCGGCGTTCTCGGCGACCGTCAGCGGCTGGGCCCACACCACGTTGCGCAGCGCGGTCCGACCCGGGCGCCCGTCGAGCGAGGCCTCGAGCGCGGCCCGGGCCATCTCCAGGTACGCGGCGGCCGGGAGCACCTTGCGGCCGTTGACGACATGGTCGGTGAGGAAGAACTCATCACCTGAGAAGACCGAGCCGAACCGCTGGGCGTCGAGGGTGGAGGTGTTGGTGTGGACGAGCGGGTGAAGCCGGGCAGCGCCGGAATCGACGGGGCCCGGTTCCGCGGCCAGGTCGCCCACCCAGTAGCGCTCGCGGGCGAAGGGATAACCGGGCAGCGGAAGCGTCCGGGGGCGCTGTGCACCGTACAGCTTGCCCCAGTCGACGCTCAGGCCCTTGACCCAGAGGCCGAGCAGCCGGTCGAACTTTCCCTTCTCGATCCACACGTCGACGGTCGTGGCCATGTCGCCGTCGTCACCGAGGGCGGTGAGCGCCTCCCGGTGCTCCTTGACGTTGCCGAGGTACAGGTCATCGACATCCTCACCGGCGACGAACGCGGCGAGTTTCGCGGTGAGTTCGGCAGCTGAGGCGACGGCCAGTGCGAGCCGTACGTCCATCGCCTCACGGCCGAGCTGAAGCGTGTGGGCGACGGCGCCGAGGTCGGGGCCGGCGGGGTTCTGACCGCGCAGCCAGTCGAGCAGGTCCCGGGCCCGCTCCCGCAGCCGCCCGGCATCCTTTGCCGAGAGGACGATCAGGCGCGGGGCGCCTTCCTGTGCGGGGGCGGGTGCGGGGTCGGCCCGGCGGTATTCGGCCACGACGACATGTGCGTTGGAGCCGCCGGCGCCGAACGAGGAGACTCCGGCGATCCGGTCGCCTTCCGTGGTCTCCCCGTCGCCGCCGATGACCGCGGGCCGCGTCCACTCGGTCGTCTCCCGCTGGAGACGGAACGGTGTCCGGGTGAAGTCGATGTTGGGGTTGGGATCCTGCGCGTGCAGGCCGGCCGCGATGCGCCCGTGCTGCATCTGGAGGATGACCTTGAGCAGTCCGGCGATGCCGGCGGCGGCCTCCAGGTGACCGATGTTGCTCTTCAGGGAGCCGATGGCGCAGTGCTGCGGGGACCCGGTGCCGGACGCGAACGCCTGGGCCAGGCCGTCGACCTCGATCGGATCGCCCAGCTCGGTGCCGGTGCCGTGCGCTTCCACGAAGCTCACCTCGTCTGCACGGACGCCCGCACCGGCGAGCGCCTCGCGCACGACCTCGGCCTGCGCGACCGGGCTCGGGACGGTGTAGCCGTTGGTCCGGCCGCCGTGGTTGATGCTGCTGCCGCGCAGGACGGCCCGGATGTCGTCGTTGTCCCGCTCGGCGTCGGACAGCCGCTTGAGCAGGACGACAGCCACGCCCTCCCCCGGCACGAAACCGTTGCCACCGGCTCCGAAGCTGCGGCACCTGCCGTCGTCCGAGAGCATCCGCTTGCCGGACATCAGGGTGTAGTTCGAGGGGTGCAGGTAGAGGTTGACCCCACCCGCGACGGCCAGGTCGCACTCGCCGCGGCGCAGGTGCTGGATCGCTTCGTGGACGGCGCTCAGGGACGACGAGCAGAGAGTGTCGACCGGCAGGCTCGGCCCGGTGAGGTCGAGGAGGTACGACACCCGGTTCGCCACCGACGCGAACGACGTCAGGGGGTGCAGCTTCTCGTTCCGCTTCCACAGGTCGGGCCCGTACAGGTCGAACCCGGTCTTCGAGACGCCAGCGAAGACGCCCACCCTGCGACGGTGTGCGTCAGCCAGGCGCTGCCGGGTGTACCCGGCGTCCTCCAGCGCGTTCCAGGACTCCTGGAGGAACAGGCGCTCCTGCGGGTCCATGTTCATCGCCTCTTGCGGCGAGATGCCGAAGAAGAGGGGGTCGAACTCGGCGAACCCGTCCAGGAATCCGCCCCACTTGCTGTAGCTCAGGCCCGCCGCCACCGCCTCGTCGCGGTCCGGGTGGTAGAAGCCCTCCAGCGGCCAGCGGCCCTCGGGGATCTCCGTGACGCAGTCACGCCCGGCGGCCAGGTTCTCCCAGAACTCCCGCAGGTTGCGGGCCTGCGGGAACCGCCCGCTCATGCCGATGACGGCGACCGCGTCCTCGGTGCGCTCGGAGGTGGGCGGGGCCGCGGCAGGCGTCGGCCGCTCGGCGGCGGAGACGTTCGTCGGCCGCCGAGCCGGATCGGCCTGCCGGGCCGCCGCCACCGTCCCCGTCCAGTCCAGACATCCCTGCCGGTGCGCCCGGAGGAAGTAGCGCGCGAGGGCATCCAGCGAATTGAACTCGTACAGCAGCGTCTTGGGCAGGTCGGGGAAGACGTCGGCGAGCTTCCGGTTGAGCCGGGTGACGACGATGGAGTCGATGCCGTAGTTCGCCAGCGGCACCTGAGCGTCGATCTTCGCGACCGGGAGGCCGATGACGCCGCTGAGCAGCTGTCCGAGCCTGCGGACGACCCTGTCACGCAGCGCCTCCTCGCCGATGTCCTCGGCAACTGCCGGGGCGGATGCGGGAACCGGGGCGGCTGCGGCGGTGGTCGCCGGCTGCCCGAGAAGCGTCCGGCGGATGCGCGGGCCGTCGCCCTCGACCGCCATCGCCTGGCAGTGGTCCGACCCGAGGGACTCGTGGAAGACCCTGATGCCCGACTCGGTGCGCAGGGCGTGCATGCCCGTCCGCTCGCGCAGAGCCTGCTCCGTCTCCGCGTCGACCGGCATCCCGCCCTCGGCCCACAGCGGCCAGTTGAGCGAGAGGCTGCGCCCCGTGCGCAGGCCCTGCGCGACCAGACCGCCCCGGTGGTGCGCAAACGCGTCCAGGAAGGCGTTGGCTGCGGCGTAGTCGCACTGGCCGACGTTGCCCGTGACCGCCGCCGTGGAGGAGAACAGGGCGAAGAAGTCCAGTGCGTCGTCCCGGCTTGCGGCGTCCAGGTTGAGGGCGCCGGCCGTCTTCGGGGCGAGGACCTCGCGCACGTCCTTGGCGCTCTTGTGCGAGACGAAACCGTCCCGGAGCACCCCGGCGCTGTGGATGATGCCGTGGATGGCACCGTGCTCACGCCGCACGTCGGCCAGGTACGCCTCGACAGCGTCCGGGTCGGCCACGTCGAGGCGCGCGTACTCCACCCGCGCGTGCGGACGGTTCAGGCCCTCGAGCAGTCGTCGCCGGTCACCGTCGAGCGCGGAGCGGCCGCTCAGCAGGACGGACGTGTTCTGTACGGATCGCAGCAGATCCCGGGCGAAGATCAGTCCGAGCCCGCCGAGGCCGCCGGTGATGACGTACGTACCGCCTTCCCGCCAGGGCAGGGCCGTGTGCTCGGGGCTCGCTGTCTCCTGCCAGGTCAGTACCTCACGTACGCCCTCGCGGAACCGCACGACGGCGTCGCCGCTGCGCTCACGGCTCGCCAAAATGCGGACGGCGGTGTGCCCCGGCTCGTCGGCCGGGTCGACGAGGAGCAGCTGGGGCACGATCCCGGGGTTCTCCAGGCCCGCGCTCCTGACCATGCCGATCAGGCCGGACAGAAGGGCGTCCTCTCCCTGCGGGGAGCAGACCAACTGAACCAGCGTGGGGGGCAGTTCCGGGTCGCCGGTCAGGGGGCGGAGCGCGGTAAGCACCTGGCCCGCGAGGTCGGCGTAACGGTCCGCGAGCCCGGTGGCGCCGGTCCGCAGGGGGCGCACGTCGATCGCCGCGTCCTGCTCGCGCAGTGCGTGTTCCAGTGCCGACGGCCCGGCGAGCAGCACCACGTGCCCCGGCTTCCGCCCGGTCGCGGGGCCGTCGGCCGCCTGCCAGACCGGGTGGCACCGCACCAGCTCGGGCGACGGCGCGTCCGTGACGTCCGCGGGCGATCCCCCGGAGCCCTGACGGTCCTTCAGGAACCGCTTGACGTGCTCCTTAGAGACGCGGTCGGCCTTGAGATCCAGCAGAAGCCGTTCCAGCTGGCTGTCCATGATCAGCGCCCCTCGTTGTCGGTGTTCCGGCCGGAGCCGTCGAGGACGGACCGTCGGATGTGCTCGGCGGCGGCTTCGACGCCGAGGGAGCCGCTCACCACCTCGTCGAGGACGTCGTCGATCCGCGCGTCCGGCAGACCGTCCTCCGGCTCCCCGTCGGCGACGGGGTGGCTGTCGGGGAGACGGCCGTCGACCGGCCGCTCCGCGATCCAGTACCGCTCTCGGGCGAACGGGTATGTGGGCAGCGGGACGACGCGCCCCACTCCCGCCGGATGGAGCACGTCCCAGTCCAGCTCGAAGCCGTTCACCCACAGGTCGAGCACCTTGGCGTACTTGCCCTTGGCCAGCCACGTCCCGACGACCGCGCTCATGTCCGCGTCGGCGGTCAGCGCCGTCAGCGCGCTGTCGGTGCGCGCGGCGCGGCCGCGGTGGAGTCCGGCGCCGTCCCCGGAGCGGTCCAGGAAGGCCCGCAGCCGGTCCCGCAACTCGGCGTACGAGCGGACGACCGTCCCCAGTCGCTCGCTCATGGCCTCGCGTCCGATGTGCAGGGTGTACGCGACATCGGCCAGGGCCGCCCCGGACCGCTCCGTCTCCGGGAGCGCGTCCAGCAGAGCGCTCGCCTGCTCCCGCAGCCGCTCCTCGTCCTTGGCGGACAGGACGATCACGGCCGACTCGCCGTCCGTGACGGCCCCGGGATCCGGCTGGTCACGGACGTACTCCTCGATCACCACGTGGGCGTTGGAACCGCCCGCGCCGAAGGACGAGACGCCGGCCCGGCGCGGCACCTCGGAGCTGACGCCGTCGACGGTGACGACCGGCCGCTTCCATTCCGCCCCCTTGCGCTGGACGACGAACGGCGTCGCGTCGAAGTCGATGTGCGGGTTGAGCTCGTCGGCGTGCAGGCTGGGGGCGAGTTCACCGTGCTGCATCTGCAGCACGGTCTTGAACACGCCCGCGATGCCGGCGGCGGCCTCGGCGTGGCCGATGTTGCTCTTGACGGAACCGATCGCGCAGAACTCCAGATCCTGGGTGTCGTGGGAGAACGCCCGGGTCAGGCCGTTGATCTCGATCGGGTCGCCCAGCGCGGTGCCGGTGCCGTGCGCCTCGACGTAGCTGATCGTGCGCGCGTCGATGCCCGCCCGGTCGAGCGCGTCCCGCACCACCCGGCCCTGTGCGACCGGGTTCGGCACGGTGTATCCGTTCGTGGTGCCGCCGTGGTTGATGCTGGTGCCGCGGATGACGGCGTGGATGTGGTCGCCGTCCCGCTCGGCGTCCTCCAGTCGTTTGAGGACGAGCGCGCCGACGCCCTCACCGGGGACGAAGCCGTTGCCGCCGGCGCCGAAGCTGCGGCACTTGTCCTCGTCGGCGAGCATCTGCAGACCGCACAGATTGATGTAGCTCGACGGATGCAGATAGAGATTCACCCCGCCGGCCACCGCCAGTTCGCAGTCGCCGTGGAGCAGGTGCTCGCACGCCTCGTGGAGCGCCGTCAGCGAGGAGGAGCAGAGCGTGTCGACGGGCATGCTCGGGCCGTTGAGGTTCAGCTTGAACGAGACGCGGTTGGCCGCCGACCCGAAGGAGGTGTACGGCTGGGCGGTGTCGCCGCGGCGCCATCGCTCGGGACCGTAGAGGTTGTGTCCGGCACGGGTGATCCCCACGAAGACGCCGACGCTGGACCGGTGTTCCCGTTCGAGGCGGGCCCGCGTGTAGCCGGCGTTCTCGAAGGCCCGCCACGCCTCCTGGAGGAAGAGCCGCTCCTGCGGGTCGATCTCCGTGGCGTCGTTCGGCGTCATCTCGAAGAACAGCGGGTCGAATTCGGCGAATCCGTCGAGGAAGGCGCCCCACTTGCTGTAGCTCCTGCCCTTCGCCGCGGCGTCCTCCTTGTCCGGCTCGTAGAAGCCGTCGAGCGCCCACCGGTCGGCGGGGATCTCCGTGACGGTGTTCCGGCCTTCGCGCAGCACCGACCAGAAGGCGTCGAGCGTCTCGGCCTGCGGGAAGCGCGCGCTCATTCCCACGATCGCGACGCCGCCGGTGTGCCGGGACAGCGGTGCGGGACGAGCTGCCGTGCGGCCGGCCGCGGGCCGCACCGCGGCCTCGGCCGGCGCCTGCGCGTCCGGGACGGCGGGCCGCGCGGCAGCCGCCGGCGCTCCTTGTTCGGCGGCCGGGTCGTGGCCCACCCCGAGGGCGCGGGCCACGGCCTCGCCCCGCTCGGTGACGAAGTACTCGGTCAGCGCCTCGATCGTGCGGTACTCGAAGAACAGGGTGCTGCTCGTCTCCCCCAGGTCCTTCTTGAGGCCGGTCAGGAGTTGCAGGATGAGAATGGAGTCGATGCCGTAGGCGGACAGCTGCTCGCGGGCGTCGATGGACTCGACCGGGATCAGGAGGGTCCGCGCGACCAACTCCTTCAGGTAGGTGCGCACGGTGTCGGTGAGCACCGCCTCGTCCACCCGGGCCGGAGCGGTCGGGGGCACCGGCTGCGCGACGGCTGACGGCGGTCCGGAGACCGGCGCGGGGAGCGGCTCGGCCGCGGACCGCGGCTGCTCGCCACGAGACCCGCGAATCACCCCGTCACTGAAGCCGACCACTACCTGCTGGCCGAGGGAATGTGCGTCCCGCGCGGGGAACTCGACGTCTACGAAGCCTTCCCACTCCAGCACCGACTGCCACGTCTCAGGCCGCAGGCCGGGCCCCCCGGTTTCGCGCAGATCGCCGTCGTGCGGCCACCAGCCGTCCAGCAGCGCGAACGTCAGCATGCCGAAGACGGTGTAGCCGTCGATCTCGTTGACGACCACGCCCCCACCGGACCGCAACAGCGCTTTGCTGTTCCGCAGTGACGTGCGGATCTCCTCGGTGGCGTGCAGCACGTTGGTCGCGATGACCAGGTCGTACCCGCCCTCGTCGAAGCCCTGCTCGGCGACGGACCGGCCGGCGTCGAAGATCTCGCAGCGCAGGAAGGGATTCCGTGCGCCGAACTCCCGGCGGCCGTGGATGAGGAACGCCTTGGAGAGATCGGTGTAGCAGTATTCGCCGACGTTCTGCTGGTACGGCTGGAGACGGTCCATGACCGTGGCGGTGGTGCCGCCCGTTCCGGCACCGATCTCCAGGATGCGTATCCGGGCTTCGGGATCCTGCGCGAGCCTGCGCTCGACGAGCGCGACGACACAGTCACCGACCACGTCGTTGAAGTAGTCGGCGATCATGTTCCGCTTGTAGATGCCCTCGACCAGGTCCAGCGAGGAGCCGGGGAAGATCACGTCGACAGCGGGGACGGCGCCGATGAGTACCTCCGGCAGCGCGCGCAGCGTCTTGTCGACCAGGTCGACGGACGCGCTCAGTTCGGGGTCCGCGAGCCACTCGCGCCTGCTGCGCTGCCACTCGGCAGCGGTGGCGTCCGGATCGACGGGGTTGGACGCGGCGGCGCGGTAGCAGCCCTCGGACCCGCTCGCCACGAGCCAGCCCTGCCGCGCGAACAGCTTCAGGGTCTCCGACGCCCAGCGGTCGTACTTCTTCAGAATCCCGCCGGCCTGCCGAAAGGAGTCCGCGTCGACGGTGCCCGTCCCGATCCAGCCGCTACCGTGCAGCGCGCACCACAGCAGCCGCAGAAGCAACTCGTCCAGCGTCCGCAGCTTCGACTTGGCCTGGGTCTCCACCGTCCGCAACTGCTCCCCGCGCGCGGGCAGCATCGGGGCGAGCGGCTCGCTCGGGCCCTCCGCCGGGTCAAGGACGCGGATCACTTCGCGATCGGTGTAGCCCTCGAACCGCTCGGGCTCGCTGGTGTTGAGGTAGGCCACCTGCCCGAGCGGAGCGGCCAGCAGCCGCTCGACCGCGTCCATCGCCAGTGCGGGGTCGATGTCGCCGAGGCCCTCGCGCCGGTAGATGCGCTCACGGACGTGCTCCGGCACGTCGAGTCCGCTGCCGACGGCGCCCCAGAAGCCCCAGTTGACCACCTTCACGGCGTACGGGCGTGATTCCGAGAGCCGGCGGGCCAGGGCGTCCTCGAAGGCGTTGCCGGCCACGTAACTGCAGTAGCCCATGGCCGGGTTGACCGACGCGATCGAGGAGAAGAAGAGCATGAAGTCGAGTCCGGCGGCGTCGAAGACCTCCGCCATGCACACGCTGGCATCGACCTTCGCGCTCAGGCCCTGCCTGAACTGCTGCTCGGTCGTGTTGGGCAGGCTCTGGTCCACCAGGCCGAAGGCTGACTGCACCACTCCGTGGACGGTGCCGAACCGCTCCTGGATCCGGGCGTACGCGCCCCGCAGAGAGTCCATGTCGGCGGCGTCGGCCCGGACGTACCACGGCGCTCGGCCGAGCGCGGCCAGCCGGTCGATCTCCGCCTGGATGGCGGCGTCCTTCTCCCGGCGGCCGATCCATACGACCTGGGCCCGGTAGCGCCGGATCAGATCCTCGCTCCAGAGCCGGCCGATGCCCCCGGCCCCGCCCAGGACGACGTAGACCCCGCCCTCCTTGTACGGGGAGCGAGCCGGTGCCAGCAGCTCCACCTGGTACAGGCCGCGCCGGTACCACTGGCCGTCTCGCAGCGCCCGCACGGTGGCGGCCGGGGCCGTGAGCAGCGTACGGGCGGGGAGTTCGTCCGACACGCCCAGGTCGAAGGAGCCCACGCTCCAGTTGGGCAGTTCCTTCGCCATGACCTCGGCCAGGCCCAGCACGGCCGCATCGGCGGGCAGCACCGGCTCGCCCTGCCGCACGGCCTTGGTCTGCCGCGTCACCACGGTCCACGTCAGCTCGTCGGCGCCGTAGCCGAGCTCGAACAGCGCCTTGACCAGCCGGAAGAACGCGACCACTCCGGCGTCGGTGCGGCGCAGCAGCGCGCCGGGCCCGTCGCCCGCGTCCGCCGGGGAGATCCAGACGAGGTGGCGGACCCTGCCGACACCCCGCAGCTGCTCGGTGAGCGATTCGGTGCTCGCCGAGCCGTCAGCGACGAAGTGCGCGTCGGGGCACTCGGCCGCCAGGGCGGCGCGCTCCGTGGCGTTGCCGCCCACGACGACGGTGCCGCTCCGCGTGTCCGGGCCGGGGCCCGGCTCCGGGGCCGGTTCCTCGACCCACAGCGGCGCCAGCGCCAGATGGCCGGCAGCGGTCTGCGAGCTCGGTGCGGGCGTGCGGTCGGCGGTCCGGGCGGGCTCTGTGCGGCGAGGGCTGTCCCCCGAGGGCAGCCAGTGGCGCTGCCGTTGGAAGGGATACGTCGGCAGCGGAACGCGGCGGTAGGTGCCGCTCTCGAAGAGCCGCTCGTACCGGAGCTGGTAACCCTGCAGGTAGAGGGCGCAGACAGCTTCCAGGTGCTCCCGACGGGCCGTCCCGGTCGCGCCGTCGGCGCACTCCCGCAGACAGCTGTCGCCGTACTGCTCCAGAGCTGCCTGCGGGCTCACCGCGTTCTCCGTGAGGTCGGCGGTGCGTACCTCCTGCTCCCGTCCATCCGTGAGCCACCGGCCGAGCAGCTCCACCAGTTGGGCGGTGTCGCGGGCCACGCATGCCAGCCGGACGGGGCAGTGCCGCCGGCCCCGCACCAGGGTCGAGCTGATGTCGCCCAGGTCGGTGTCCGGGTGGCGGCGCAGGTGCTCCACCAGCCGTTCGGCCTGGCTCCGCAACTGCTCCGGGGACAGGGCGGACAGCACCACGAGGTGGTCCTGGACGGGCGCGGTGTCGCGGCGCGGCAGGTCGGGGGCCTCCTCGACCACCACATGGGCGTTGGTACCGCTGAACCCGAAGGAGCTGAGTGCCGCGCGCCGCGGATGGCCGGGCTCGGCCGTCCAGGGGCGGTGCACCGTGTTGACGTAGAACGGGCTGCCCTCGAAGTCGATGTGGGCGTTGCCCTTGTCGAAGTGGAGGCTGCGCGGCAGCTCGCGGTGGCGCAGGGCGAGCAGGATCTTGATGAGCCCCGCCATCCCCGAGGCGGGCGCGGCATGCCCGATGTTGGTCTTGACCGAGCCGATGGCGCAGTACTCGCGTTCGTCGGTGTAGTGACGGAACGCGCGGGTCAGCGCCTGGAATTCGATCGGGTCGCCGAGCTGGGTACCGGTGCCGTGCGCCTCGACCAGCTGGATGCCCGCGGGGTCGATGCCGAAGGTGTCGTACACCTGGCGCTCCAGCCGCTCCTGCGACTTGGCGCTCGGCGCCGTGATGCCGTTGGACGTCCCGTCCTGGTTGATGCCCGAACCGCGGACCACGCCGTGGATGTGGTCACCGTCGGCGAGGGCGTCCCGCAGCCGCTTGAGCATGACGACGCCGGCACCCTCGCCGGGGACGAAGCCGTCCGCGCCCTCGGCGAAGGTGTGGCACTGACCGGTCTCCGAGAGCATCCCGGCCTTGTGGGCGTTCAGGTAGTAGTCGGGGGCGCACTGCGCGGACACTCCGCCGACCAGGGCCGTCTCGACCTCGCCCGTACGCAGGGCCTGGCACGCGAGGTGGAGGGCGACGAGGGATCCGGAGCACGCCGTCTCGACGGCGATCGCGGGACCCTGCAGGTCGAGGAGGTAGGAGAGGCGTGCCGGGATGATCGCCTCGGCATTGCCCCACATGGCCTGCGCGGGGGCGTCCTCGCTGGAGCCGGGCAGGTAGTCACTGACCTGGGTGCCTATGTAGACGCCGCAGGACCGGCCGCGGATGGCGTCACCCGCGTGACCGGCGTCCTCCAGTGCCTTCCACGCCTCCTCCAGCACGATCCGCTGCTGCGGGTCCATGTAGGTGGCTTCGAGGCCGGATATCTGGAAGAACATCGGGTCGAACCGGTCGATGTCGTCCATCAGCGAGGCATACCGGGGGTACGGCGCGCCCGGCGCCACGAAGGCCGACATGTCCCAGCGGGAGATCTCGCCGACCAGGCTGCGGCCGTCGGCGAGGTGCTGCCACAGCTGATCGGTGTCCTTGGCCGTGCCGAACCTCCCGCTCATGCCGATGATGGCGACCGGCTCGCCGGCAGGGTCGGGGACGGCGGCGGACACGGCAGGCCGCGGCGTGCCGGCCACGGCGGGCACGGATACCGCGGCGGGCGCGGTCACCTCGGCAGGCGGGGCCTGCGGCTCGGGTACGGCCGTCGGGGCGGCCGCGGGAATCGGGGCCGCTGCCGGGAGCGGCGACAACGAGTCGAGATGGTGCTCCGCCACGTAGGCCGCCAGCGCGCGCACCGAGCTGTGGTCGAAGAGATCCGTGACGGAGAGCGAGATGCCCAGGTCGGTGCTGAGTTGCTGCGTGAGCTCGACGCCGAGGATGGAATCCACGCCGTAGTCGGCGAAGGAGTCCTCCTCGGCTATCTCCCGGCGATCCAGACCCAGCGACGTCTGGAGCCGCTCGACGATCACGGACCGCACCCGCTCCTGCGCGTCGTCCGCACCCTGCGGCGCGGGGCTGTGCGCGCCGGTCCGCTCGCCGGTCCCGGCCACCACGATCTGGTGACCGGCGTCGTGCACGGGGGCGGCGGGGAAGGACACGGCGGTGAAGCCCTCCTCCTGCAGCACCTGCTGCCAGGTTTCGGGGGCAAGCCCCGGGCAGCCAGGTATGCGCAGGTCGGGGTCCTGGTAGCGCCACCAGCCGTCGAGCAGCCCGAAGGTCAGGTGCAGGAACGGGGTGCGCGTCGCCAGCTCGTTGAGGACGAGTGCGCCGTCCGCGCCCAGCAGCGCCCGCGCGTGCCGTGCCGCCGCCCGGATGTCGCGGGTCGCGTGCAGGACGTTGGTGGCGAGGACGATGTCGTAGCCGCCCTCGTCCAACCCCTGCTCCGCGGGGGCGCGTTCCGCGTCGAACAGCTCGAACCGCAGATACGGGTGGTCGGCGCCGAACTCCTGCCGCCCGTTGCGCAGGAAGTACTGGGAGACGTCGGTGTAGCAGTACTCCGCCACGCTGTCTCGGTACGGCATCAACCGGCGCAGCACCTTCTCGCTGGTGCCGCCGCTGCCGGAGCCGATCTCGAAGATGCGGACACGGTGGGCGGGGTCGCGGTCGAGCAGGGCCTCGACGCGGGCCGCCACCAGCTCCGCCACAAGCTCGTTCAGCGCCGTGGCGCTGTCGCAGTCCCGGTACACACCTCGTACGAGACTCATCGACGACCCGGGGAAGATCACGTCGGTCGCGGGCCGTCGGCCCGCGAGGACCTCGGGCAACGCGCGGATCACCGGCTCCAGCATGTTGACGTAGGGGTTGGCACCTGCGCTCTCCCGGCACACCACCTCCCAGCGCCGCCACACGTCGGCGCCGTCGAGACGCGCTCGGTCGGTCGGGGTGTAGCGCTCGGCGTCGTGCTCGAGGTAGCCGTGCTCGGCCAGGATGCGCAGGCTCTCGGTGAGCCAGCGGTCGTAGCCGCCACCCGGATGCAGGGCGGCCCTCAGGTCGGCGACAGACCCGCCGGCGCGGTTCATCCCCACCGTCCGCAGCTGCAGCAACAGCAGTTCGCAGAGCAGGGCGTCGTCGAAGCCCCGGGCGCTGCCGGAGTCCGCGAGCACGCGCTGCAGCAGCCGGTCGTCCGTGCCGCCGGAATCGGTGGGACGGGTGTCGTCACCGGTCCGCCGCGGAGCAGTGGTCTTCTCCAGGGCGAGCTGGTGGTACGGCCCCGAGAGCAGGAGGTCCAGCGCCGCCATGCCTTCGGCGGGTTCGATGGAGCCGATGCCGCTCTGCTCCATCCGCTGTTGGTACGCGGACGAGGCGACGACGCCGACGCTGCCCCAGTAGCCCCAGTTCATCACCTTCACGGTGGTGGGACGGCTCTGCTGCCACAGCCGGGCGAACGCGTCCTTGAAGACACAGCCGGAGACGTAGTTGCTCTGCCCGGCGGATCGCTGGAAGGAGTTGGTCGAGGAGAAGAACAGCACGAAGTCCAGCGGGGCGTCCGCGAAGACCTGCGCGATGCGGACGCTGACGTCCACCTTCGCGCGCACGGCGGCCCGGAAGCGTTCCTCCGGCATCCTGGCCACGCTCTGGTCGAGCAGCGCGAGCGCCGAATGGACGACGCCGTTGATCTCGGGGAAGCGAGCCCTGATCCGCGCGACGGCGGCCGCCAGCGCCTCCCTGTCCGTGGCATCGGCCTGCACGTACCAGGGTGCCGGTCCCAGGTGGGACAGTTCGTCGATCCTCGCCCTGATGGCCTCGTCCTCGGGACGGCGGCCGATCCAGACCACCTGTGCCCCGTAGGTGCGTACGACGTGCTCGGTCCAGACGGCGCCGAGGCCGCCGGCGCCGCCGATGACCACGTAGACCCGGTCACGCCGGTACGGCACCGCTTCCGCGGGGAGCGCGTCGAACGGCACCGGTGCCAGGGTCTGCCGGAACCAGCGCCCACCACGGTGGGCCCAACTGCCGTCGGACGGCTCCGCCGGCAGGCGCAACGCCTCGCGCAGCACGTCGTCCCGCACTGCCTCCACATCGGCCAGGCGCACCCGCCACCGCGGGTTCTCCTTCGCCAACGACCCAAGGAGGCCGTGCACGCCGGCGTGGGCCGGGTCGATGCGATCGGTGTCGACGACGGCCTGGCTGCGGACCGTGAGGGCGGTCCACTCCAGGTCCCGCTTGTCGTAGCCGAGTGCCAGCAGCGCCTTGGCCAGCCGGAAGCCGGCGTACACACCCTCCTCCTGACGGGTAATCAGGTCCTCGCTCTCCGGCAGCACCTGAGTACCGCCGCCCGCGACCCAGACGACGCCGCCGTAGTGGCCGCCGCGCGCGAGCCGCTCCCGCAGACCGTCGACGGTGTCGTCGGCCCGCAGCAGCAGAACGTCCACGTCCTCCCCGCGCCCGGTGAGGACGGAGGCCAGCTCCTCCGGGTCCGTGCCGACCAGCAGCGTCCGCCCCCGCGGCCCGTCGCCGTCCGCCGAGGGTCCGGGCTGTGCCGGCTCCCAGCGCGGCTCGAGCAGCACCGGGCTCCCGGCGGCGGGCCGCTCCGACGTCGGCGGCAGCTCGGCCGCGGCGCGCAGGGGCCGGGTGCTGAACGCCCTGAACCTCACCCGGACCTCGCCCTGGGCATCGCACAGGTCGACGTCGAACTTGTCGCCGCTCTCCGTGGTGCGCCTGAGCGACGCCCACATGACCGGCTCGCAGGGGCCCAGGATCTCCACCGCTTCGACGGCGTACGGAAGATGGAGGCCGCCGCCGTACCGCAGGCCGACGGAGGCCTGCAGTGCGGCGTCCAGCAGTCCCGGGGGCAGCACTTGGGTGCCCGGGCCGTACTCGGGCGCCTCGGGCAGCGCGAGTTCGGCGAGGACTTGGGCGTCTCCCACGAAGAGCCGCTTCAGCCCCTGGAACGAGGGCCCGTACACGATGCCCTGACGCCGGTAGACGAGATACACCTCCGTCGCGGCCATCTCGTAACGGCCGCACTCGGCCCGCAGTCCCGCGAGATCGAGCCGTGGCCGCGCCGCCGCTCCGCCATGGGACTCGATGCGCCCCTGGCTGTGTACGACGGGGCCGTCGGCGCCGGGGGCCAGGACGCGGTAGCGGGTGACCGCGACGCCGTCCGGCTCCAGTTCGACGTGGAGGTCGACCGGGGTGTCCCCGACCCCGACCGGCCGCAGCCACACGACGTCGCGGAGCGTGACTCCGGCTGCCGGTGCGCTCTGCTGTGCCGGAAGCGCGGCATGGGCGGCGCGGACCAGCTCCAGGTGGGCGACGCCCGGCAGGATCTTCTTCCCGCCCACGACGTGGTCGCGCAGGAAGGACTCCGATCCGGTGAGCAGCGTGTCGAGCCGGCGTCCCGTGGCATCGGCACGGCCGGGTGCGGCCGCGAACATCACGTCCGGTGCCGGCCGCGTCGTGCGCTGCCGCCACAGGCGCTTCCTGGCGAAGGGGTAGCCGGGCAGCTCGACCGGCGCGGTGCGTCGGCCGCCGAACAGGCGGCGCCACTCCAGGTCGTACCCCTGGCAGTACGCCCTCGCCGCGGCGCGCAACGCGTCCCGCACAACGGTGCCGTCGTGGTGCTGTCCGGCCGCCTCCTCCAGCAGCCGGTCCCCGGCCCGCCGGGCCTCGCCGCTCGGCGCGAAGTCCTTGGGCACCTCGCCGGTGAGGACGTCGGGGTCGTGCGCGTCCGCGGACCACGAGCGCAGCAGGCGCACCGCCTCGGCTGCGTCGCGGGCGACGACGGCGCAGCGGTGCCGGAAATGGGGCCTCCCATCGAGCAGCGTCGCACCGACGTCACGCAGGCCGGGCTGCTGCTGCCCGGGGTCCTCCAGGAAGTCGATCAGGTCGGCGACACGCTGCCGCAGCGAATCCTCGGACTTGGCCGACAGGGCCAGCAAGTGGGCGGGCATCTGAGTGACCTCGTTCTCTCCGCCCGCCGGGCGACTCTCGACCACCATGTGCGCGTTGGTGCCGCTCATGCCGAAGGAGCTGATGGCAGCGGTCCTTCGGCGCCCGGCGGCCTGGGGCCATGCCCGGTTCGTCTTGTTGACGAAGAACGGGCTGTCCTTCCAGTCGATGTACTCGTTCTCCTGCGCGCAGTGCAGGGACCCGGGGATCGTCTCGTGGCGCATGGCCTGCAGGACCCCGATGAGGCTGACGAGCCCGGAGGCCGCGAGCGTGTGCCCGACGTTCGGCTTCACGGACGTCAGGGCGCAGTACCGCCGCTTGTCGGTGAAGCCCCGGAAGACGTCGTTGAGCGCGTTGACCTCGACTGGGTCGCCGAGCCGCGTGCCGGTGCCGTGGGCGACCACGTACTCGATGTCGGCCGGGTCGACGCCGTGCCGCCGGTAGGTGTCGCGGAGCAGCGCGACCTGGGCGTCGCCGTTCGGGGCGGTGATGCCGTTGGACCTGCCGTCGTAGTTGATGCCGCTGGCACGGATGACGCCGTGGATGCGGTCGCCGTCGGCCACAGCGGCCGAGAGCCGCTTCAGCACCACGACGGCGACGGCCTCGCTGAGCACCATGCCGTTCGCGCGCTTGTCGAAGGCGTAGGTGACGCCGTCCTCGGACAGCATTCCGGCCTGCCGGGTACGGGTCAGCAGCTGCGAGGTCGTGATCAGGCTGACGCCCGCGGCCAGAGCGACGTCGGACTCGCCGTTGCGGATGCTCGCACACGCCTGGTGAGCGGCCACAAGACCCGACGAGCACGCCGTGTTGACGGCCATCACGGGCCCGCTCAGGTCGAGCAGGTACGACAGGCGGGCGGCGAGGATGCCGTCGTGGTTGGCGGTGACGCTGCCCGTCTCGGGGTCCAGGGTGTCGTAGTCACCCTGCTCGACGCCCACGAACATGCCGATCCTGCGGGTCGCCGCGGGTGTCCAGCCCGCGTCCTCGAGGGCGCGCCACGATTCCTGCAGCAGCAGCCGCTGGCGCGGGTCCAGGCTCCGCGCCTCGTTGGGGGATATCTCGAAGAACAGCGGGTCGAACTCGTCCGGTCCTGACACCTGCCCGACGCGGAATGCCGCGAAGGAGCTGTCCTGCGGCTCGCCCCACAGGTCGAGGCGCTCGCGCGCGACGGGGCTGACGACGTCGCGGCCCTCCGCGAGGACGGACCACAGCTCGGAGGGGTTGTCGGCGCCGGGGAACCGCCCGCTCATGCCGATGACGGCGATGGCGTCGTCGTCCTCCGTACGCGTCTCCCGGACGCCGCGGTCCGCGCCCGCGTCCGGGGTGCCGCCCGGATCGCCGACGGGCCCCGGCCGGCCGACGGGGCCCGGCTCGTCCTGTGGCGGTGCGGGCTCCGCCTCTGCGGGTCCGGAGACGGTGTCGTCGACGCCGCGGTCGCCGTAGAACGCGGCCAGGAGATCCTTGTGCTCGGTGGCGAAGTACTCCCTCAGTTTCCGCAGCGTGGAGCGGCTGTAGAAGAGGGCGGGCGTGACCTCGACGCCGAAGTGCTTGCCGAGCCCGGTGGCCAGTCCGGCCAGACTCACCGAGTCGAAGCCGTAGTCGGCGAGGTTGTCGTCCTCGTAGAGCCGGTCCGGGGACAGGCTGACCGCGCCGCTGACGATCTGCCGCAGGTCGTGCGCGAGGCGTTCCTCGACAACGGGGGCCGACGCCGTGTTCGGGCCGCCCACGACCGCGGTGACGGCGGGGCGGGCCGCGGTCGCCGCCGGTCGCGCCGGGGCGGCGGCCGGAGGCGTCAGCCCCAGGAAGCGCGACACCCGGCTCGGATCGCCGACCAGGATCATGTGCTGAGCGGCCTCCTGGGCCAGCAGCCGCTCGAACAGGGCGATGCCGTCCGCTGTCTCCAGGAAGTCCTGGCCGCTCGACTTCAGCAGCATCGTGGTGGTGTCGTGGTCGAAGCCCATGCCGCCCTCGCGCCACAGCGGCCAGTTGACGACCACGGTCCGGCCGGACAGGCGGCCCGCGCGCACCTGGGCGTCGCGGTGTCGTGCGTACGACATCTGGAAGCGGTTGCCGACCGCGTAGTCGCAGGTGCCGAAGTCGCCGATGACGGCGGCGGTGGAGGAGAAGTAGCAGACGAAGTCCAGCTCTTCACCCGCCAGCACCTCGTCCAGCGCGATCGTCCCCCGGATCTTGGGGTCAAGGACGTCCTCGAAGGAACGCAGATCCTTCCGCAGGATGCTGCCCTGCCCCTGGACACCGGCCGCGTGGACGACGCCGTGCAGTGCCCCGAAGCGCTCGTGCGCCTGTGCCACGGCCCGCTTCATCGCGTCCGCGTCGCAGCTGTCCGCCTGGACGTACACGATCCGCTGCCCGGCGCCGAGTCCGCGCAGCGCCTCCTGGCGTGCCTCGTCCAGCGGGGAGCGGCCGGTCAGGACGAGGTTCGCCGCGAAGTGCTCCGCGAGGTGCCGGGCCACGATCAGCCCGAGCCCACCGCAGCCGCCGGTGATCAGGTAAGTGCCGCCGTGCCGGAGGGCACCGGAGCGGTTCTCGTCGAGCGTGGTCTCACGGACGCGGCTCACGAAGCGGCCGCCCGAGTGGTACAGCGCGCTGACCGCCCGCTCTTGACGCAACTCGGCGACCAGCCTCGCCACCCAGGCGGCGGTGTCCGCCGGCCGCAGTGGATCGGCGGCGTCCTGGAGCACGGCCACCACGGACAGCTTCGGCATCACCATGCCCAGCGATCGCTCGAAGCCGAGGTGCGCCTCCAGCAGCGCGCGCTCCCGGCCGTCGCGGTACTGCCCGGCCACCATGCAGCGGCGTACGTCGAGCCCGGAGCCGGCGATGGCCTGAACCGTCAGGACGACGTCACCGAAGTCGCCGTCGACGGCTCCTGGTTCGAGCGCCTCCATGCTGACGACCGCGTCGACGGGAGCGGGTCCGGCCGCGATGTCCCGGAAGGCTTCCAGGTAGTCCTGGGCCGAACCGCGGCGGACCTCGTAGCGGTCAGGGTGTGTCTTCCGACAGGTGTCTCCGTGTCCGACGAAGACCGTGTGGAGGCCGGGGTCGAGTTCCCGTGCGGCCCGCGCGATCGCCTCCTGACGCTCCGCTCCGGTGCACAGGAAGACGATGCCGTGCGGCGCACGCTCGGTGCCCGCGTCCAGAGGCGCGGGCTCCCAGTCCTCCACGAAGGCGAGTGGCCGGGTCCGTTCCTCGGCGGACCGGTCCGCGTGCGCCACGGCTCCGGCCGCCGCTGCCGGCTCGGCCGGGGCCACCGTCCGCGGCGGCTGGGGCGCGAGCGCGGGAGGCGCGTCGAGCCAGTGGCGTTCCTGGACGAACGGGTACGTCGGCAGGGAGATGCGGAGCGGCTCGGTGTGGCGGGCGAGGGACGTCCAGTCGAGGGCCAGGCCCTTCACCCAGACGTTGGCCAGCTTGTCGTGCCGGCCCTGGGCGAGCCACTGCTGTACCAGGTCCCGCATCTCCTCGTCGGCTTCGAGGAGAGCGACGGCGTCCTTGTTCTGCCGCACGCCCCCGCGGAAGACGTTCGCGGTCTCCTGATCACCGTCGAGGAACGCACGCAGTCGCTCGCGCAGCGCTTCCCGCCCGTCGGCGATCAGGGCCAGGCGTTCCTCCATGGGCTCGCGGCCGACCTGGAGGGTGTAGGCGATGTCCGCCGGATCGGCGTCGTGGCCAGCCCCGGCCAGCCACGTGAGCAGTGCCTGGGCCTTCTCCCGCAGCCGCTCGTCGTCCTTCGCCGACAGCACCAGCAGCTCCGGACGCGGGGCCCGGGCCGGACGTGCGGGCCGCTCGGGCCCGGGCTGGTACTCCTCGATGATCACGTGCGCGATGGCGCCGTGCGCGCCGAACGACGAGACGCCGGCGATCCGGGGCAGGGTCCGCTGCACCCCGTCGACCGTCCGGGTGGGCCGCTCCCACGGTTCCAGCCTGCGCTGTACGTAGAAGGGCGAGTTCGGGAAGTCGATGTACGAATTCAGCTGCTCGGAGTGGAGGGAGGGCACGAGCATCCTGTGCCGCATCTGGAGCAGGACCTTGGTGACGGCGACGACGCCGGCCGCGCCCTCCAGGTGACCGATGTTGGACTTCACAGAACCGATCGGGCAGTACTGCTTCCTGTCGGTGTGCTTGCGGAACGCCCGGGTCAGACCGGTGACCTCGATCGGGTCGCCGAGGGCGGTGCCCGTGCCGTGGCCTTCCACGTAGCTGATGTCCTCGGCCGAGAGCCCGGCATCCGCCAGCGCGGCCGCGACCATGTCCGCCTGCGCCAACGGGTTGGGCACGGTCATGCCGTTCGTCTTGCCGCCGTGCACCGTGGCGACGCCTCGGATCACACCGTGGATGTGGTCCCCGTCCTCGACCGCCTGGTCGAACGGCTTGAGCAGGACGCAGCCGACGCCCTCGCCGGGTACATAGCCGGTGCCGCCCTCGCCGAACGAGCGGCAGCGTCCGTCCTCGGAGAAGAAGTTCATCTGGCTGAGCGAGACGTACTTGTTGGGGTGCAGCGACAGATTCGCGCCGCCGGCGAACGCGAGCGACGAGGAGCCGTTCCGGATGCTCTCGACCGCCATGGCGATCGCGTAGAGCGACGAGGAGCAGGCGGTGTCGACGGTCAGGCTCTGCCCGTGCAGGTCGAAGAAGTAGGAGACGGCGTTGGAGGCGGCGGCGCGGTCGGACAGGACGACGTCCTCGCCGCTGTACAGCTGGTACTCGTTCCACATCATGCCCAGGTAGACACCGACCTTGCGGGCCTTGTCGGGGCTGAGGGACTTGCGTGTGTACCCCGCGTCCTCCATCGCCTCCCAGGCGGACTGGAGGAACAGCCGGGTCTGGGGGTCGGTCAGTGCGGCCTGGTTCGCCGACATGTTGAAGAACAGCGCGTCGAAGTTCTCGGCGCCGTCGATGAAGCCGCCCCATTTGCTGGAGCTCTTGCCGGGTGTCTTCTCGGCGGCGTAGTACAGGTCCTTGTCCCACCGGTGCGGCGGGATCTCCTCGATGCAGTCCTGGCCGCGCTCCAGCACCTTCCAGAACTCGTCGAGGTTGCGCGACTTCGGGTACCGGCCGCTCATGCCGATGATCGCCACGTCACGCGGGCGTCCCGCGGCCCGGCCGTTCGCCTTCTTCGCCGACGGTGCCTCGCCGGGGTCCGGGGCGCCGGTCCTCACCTCCGCGAACCGGCCCTGCGGCGTGACCGGCCGGGAGGGCACGGCGACCCCGGGCGCGCTCTTCGCCGGCGCTTCCGGAGCCGCCGCGGTGGACCGCGCCGACCCCAGAAGCTCGGTCAGGCGTGCCGCCTGGTGCTCGGTGAAGTACTCCGCCAGTTCCTGGATCGTGCGGTACTCGAAGAACAGCGTTCCCGGAAGGGAGTCGAAGTCCTTCGTCAGAAGCCGCATCAGCTCCATGATCTGGATGGACTCGATGCCGTACTCCCCCAGCTCCGCGGCGGCGTCGATCCGCGCCTTCGGAATGTGGAAGACCTGCGACAACCGGTCCCTCAGATACTCGACCGTCCGGGTGAACATCTCACCCGTGTCCTCCACAGGCGCCGGTTCCACGCCCTTCGTGACGGCCGTGGGCTCGTTCACGGTCACCGGCTCCGGCTCGGCACCGGCCCGTTCAGCCCCGGCCCGCTCGGCCCCCGCGACCCGCAGGACCTTCTCGATCTTCCGACGCTCGCCCTTCGTCACGACGACCTGGGTCTCGTCGGACATCAGGATCTCCAGCAGCGCCCCGATACCCTCCTCGGTCCGCAGCCCTCGCATACCCGAGTGGTCGTGGTAGAGGGTCTTCGCCGGGCCGTCCTCGGCGAGCTCGCCGAGCATGCCGCCCTCGTCCCAGTACGGCCAGTTGACCGATACGCTCCTACCGTGCCGCAGGCCCTGCGCCCGCAACTCCTCCCGGTGCCGGACGTAGCCGTCGAGGAACCGGTTGGCCGCGGCGTAGCTTCCCTGTCCGAAGTCGCCGACGTAGGCGGCGATGGACGAGAACACGAGGAAGAAGTCGAGCGGGTCCTCGGCGGTCAGTTCGTCGAGATGGACGGTCCCGTGCGTCTTCGGCGCCAGGACCCCCTCGAATTCGGCCCAGTCCACGTCCAGGACGCCTGTACCGCCCATGACGCCCGCGCCGTGGAAGACACCGTCCAGATTGCCGAATCGTTCCCGCGCCGCGTCGAGCGCCGTGCTCACACCGTCGCGGTCGGCCACGTCACAGGCGAGGTAGAGGATTTCGGCCCCGGCGGCCTCCAGTGCGGCGAACTCCTCCCGCAGCGAGGCGTCCGGCTCCCGGCGGCCGAGCAGGACGAGCCGCGCACGGCACTCCCGTGCGAGGTACCTGCCCAGGTGCAGGCCCAGGGCCCCGGCGCCACCGCTGAGCAGGTAGACGCCGCCCTCCTTGAGAGGCAGCTCGGAGGCACCGCTGCGCGCTCGCGCGGTCCACGGCCGCAGCACCCGCTCCGAGCGGGCGCCGTCGGCGTGCCGGATCTCGTGCCAGCCTCGCGGGGCGGAGCCCTCCGCCCGGCCGAGCTCACGCAGCACGCTGCCGGCGACGGCGTCCGCGTCCCCCGTGTCGGCGACCTGGAGGCTTCCCACCCGGAACAGGTGGTCGACCGCCGTCATGGCACGGCCGAAGCCCAGAAGCGCCTCCGCTGCCGCCCGCTGCGGCCCGGCCCGGTCCGGCAGCACGGAAAGGTACTGGACCTCCTGCTCGGTCCCGCTCCGGTGCACGGACCGGAACAGGTGCAGCAGGCCCTTCAGCTCGATCGTGAGGTCGGACGGGTCCGGGGTCAGCGGCCAGAAGTTGACGATCGCCCGCGGTGACAGGTCACGTTCGCCCAGGGTCCGCAGAAGCCGGTCGAAGTCCTCGGCACTGCGGCGGTCCACGGTGAACAGGTCCGGTCCCGACTCCTGGAACGCGCTTCCGCTCCGCACACGCACGACGCGGCCCACGTACTCCGACCCGAGTCGGGTGCCGCGCGTGTCCTCGTCGTCGAGGATGAGCAGGGTACGCCCGGCGCCGGGGGACTCCGCCTCGCGGGCGGAGCGGGCGTCGGTGTCGGCATCGGTCCAGCGCGGGACGTAGTAGTGCAGCTTCTCGCTCTTGTCGGCCGTGAACTCCTTGAACACCAGGCCGGTGAGACGGACGCACTCGATGCCGCTGTCGTCGCAGATCGCGAGGTCGACACTCATCGTGCCGTCACGAGCGATCCGGTGGACGGTGGCATGGCAGTAGGACTGCCGCGGAATCGGTGCGAAGACCACGAGCTCTTCGAGGCTGAACGGAATGCGCAGCACGCCGTCCTGCTCCCCGATGCCGCGCAGCGCGTTGAGCGCGGCATCGAACAGCGAGGGATGCAGGGTGAAGCGGGGGTGCTCCTCTTCGAGGCCGTCGCCCAGCACGATCCGGGCCAGGGCCTCGGTCTCGCCGCAGTACAGCGTCTCCATCGCCTGGAAGGTCTCGCCGTACCCGAATCCCAGTTCCCGGAGGCTCGCGAAGATCTCGGCGTTCTCGCGGCGGGTGGTGCACCGCGCCTTGATCGCGGGGATGTCGATCGCGCCACGCGGCCGCGTGGGCCGGTCGGCTGCGTAGCCCGCCCGGCCCTGGGAGAAGACCGTGCGTTCTCCCTCGGTCCCGTCGTGGACGACGAACTCCAGCGCGTCCTGTTCGAGCGGAGTCAGCTCGATGTGCACGGTCCGGGACGCACCGTCCATGACGATCGGACGGCCCCAGATGATGCCGCGCAGGGTGACGCTGTCGGAGCCGGTGGCCAGCCGGGATGCGGTGTACGCCATCTCCATGTGGGCGACTCCGGGCAGCAGGATCTTCCCGTCCACGACGTGGTCGCGCAGGAAGAACTCGCTCGCCGACAGGCATTTGGCGAAACGCTGCGACCGGAGTGTGGAGATGTTGCTGTCCAGCAGCGGGTGCAGCACGGTGGACGCGGGAAGGGTGTTCGGCAGCGCCGCGCGGCCGGACCTCGCCGAGTCGGCCCAGTAGGTCTCGCGGGCGAAGGGGTAGCCGGGCAGCGACACGCACGGGAGCGGCCGGTCGCCGAAAAGGTTCTCCCAGGCCAGCTCGTAACCCTGACAGTAGAGGTCGGCCAGAGCCCGGACCGCGTCCCGGTACCGGGTGTCCCGGTCTCCCGCGCGGACGCGTCCTATCAGCTCGTTCCCGTACTCGGTGAGCGCGTTCTGCGGGCGGAAGTCCCTCCCGGGCAGCCCGCGGAACACCTGGGGGGCCTTCTTGCCGTCGAGAACCTGCTGCAGCAGCCGCTCGGCGTCCTGGGGGGTGTCCGCGACCAGCGCACAGCGGTGCGCGAAGTGGTGCCGCCCCGCGAGCAGGGTGCTGCTGATCCGCCCGAGCCCGACGTCATCGGCCCCACCGGCCCGGAGGAAGGCGAGCAGGTCCGCCACCCGCGTCCTGAGCGCCTCCTCGGTCTTCGCCGACAGCGCGAGCAGGTACGAGGGCCGGGAGACGGCCGGATGCCCGGCCGATCCGTCGCCGTGGCTCTCCACCACGACGTGGACATTCGTCCCGCTGATGCCGAAGGAACTGACGGCGCCCGTCCGTTCCCGCCCCGGTCGGGCCGGCCACGGCCGGGCCTCCTTGTTGACTCGGAACGGGCTGCGCGTCCAGTCGATGTACTCGCTCTCCTGCTCGGAGTGCAGACTCGCGGGCACCGTCCGATGCCGCAGGGCCTGCACCAGGGCGATCAGGCTGACCACGCCCGAGGCGGCCAGGGTGTGCCCGATGTTCGTCTTGACCGAGGTCAGGGCGCAGTACTGGGTCTTGTCGGTGTGCCGGCCGAACGCCTCGGTCAGCGCGTTCACCTCGATGGGGTCACCCAGCCGGGTGCCCGTGCCGTGGGCGATCACGTGCTCGATGTCGGCCGGTTCGACGCCGAACCGCTGGTACACGGAGTCGAGCAGGGCGACCTGTGCGGGCTGGCTGGGCGCGGTGATGCCGTTGGTGCGGCCGTCGTGGTTGAGGCCGCTCGCCGTGATGACCGCGTGCACCCGGTCACCGTCGGCGAGGGCCTTGGCCAGCGGCTTCAGTACGACGGCGGCGATCGCCTCGCCCATCACCATGCCGTTGGCACGCTTGTCGAAGGCGTGGCAGACCCCGTCGGGCGACAGCATCCCGGCCTGGGTGGCGTGCTCGTAGAACTGGGGCCCGGCCAACAGGCTGACGCCCGCGGCGACCGCCGTGTCGCACTCACCGCTGCGCAGGCTCAGGCACGCCTGGTGCACGGCTGCCAGACCGGCCGAGCAGGCCGTGTTGACGGTCAGGACCGGCCCGGAGAAGTCGAGGAAGTAGCTGAGTCGCGCGGCCAGGATTCCGTCGTGGCCGGAGGTCAGCGTCTGTTCGTCCTCGGCCAGACCCGGGTAGTCGCTCTGTTCGGCGCCGACGAACATGCCCATGGTGTTGTCGCGGAGTTGCTTCGCCCCGTATCCGGCGTCCTCCAGGGCCCGCCAGGACTCCTGCAGCAGCAGACGCTGCCGGGGGTCCATGTGCTCGGCTTCCTTGGGGGAGATCTCGAAGAAGAGCGGGTCGAACTCGGCCTCGCCGGGTAACCATCCGCCCCTGACCTCCGAGGCGCCGGCGACGCCGGCCCAGTTGCCCAGCCGGTGCGCGGGGATCGGCGTCACGGCCTCCCGGCCCTCGGCGAGCAACTGCCAGAATTCGTCGACCGTGCGGGCCTGTGGAAAGCGGCCGCTCATACCGATGACGGCTATACGGTGGTCGCCGTCATCACGGGCATCGGCTCCGGGCGGCGTCGCAGGGCGGGGCGCAGGGGCGGACTCGTCCCGTGTAACGGTGGACGCCTCTCCCGCGGCGGGGGCCGTCTCGTCGACGGTGTTCTCGTCGGCGGCCGCGTACTTCCCCACCACGGCGTCGGCGTACTGCTCCTCGAGGAGACGGTCCCTGAGCATCTCCAGGGTGAAGTATCCGTAGAAGAGCGACGGCGCGACGTCGATGCCGTAGTGCTCGCTCAGCCGAAGGGCGAGCTGCGTGTTGCCGACCGAGTCGCACCCGAGGTCGGACAGCCGGTCCCGTGGATGGATCTCGTCGGCGGAGAGCTTCAGCACGTCGCTGACGAGGCTGCGGAGATCCGCCTCGACACGTTCCCGGACGTCGGTGTCCGTCCGCTCCCCCCGGCGTGTTCGCGCGGTCTTGTCCGGCACGAGCCCCCCCTGCTTGATATCGGACTCCGGCTCCTCGCCCGTCGCGGACGCCGGCGTCCCGGTGGGAGCGTTCTCCTCTGCGGCGTCCGGTGTGATCCAGAAACGGTGCCGGTCGAACGCGTAGGTCGGCAGCCGAAGCCGCCGTCCCGGGAACGACGTGAACAGGGCCTCCCACCGGTGGTCGTGTCCTTCGGCGAAGGACTCCGCCAGGTCCAGCAGCCGCTCCCGGTACTCGGCGGCGGGGAGATCGGTGCCGAGGTCGAACTCGACCTCGTCGGCGGGCCGCAGTGCTCCGGCCGGCTCGCTGTCCGAGGGCGTGCCCGCCGGCTCGTGGAAGCAGTCGTCGGCTCGCCCGGTGTCGAGCAGCAGGGTCAGCTTCGCCCGGAGGTCGTCATGGTCGCGCACGACCAACGTGGTCCGGCGGTCGAGGTGTTCCCGGCCCAGGAGCAGCGTGGCACTGAGGTCGTTCAGGTCGGCCTGGGCACCGTCGCCGTCGAGCCATTCCCGCACATCGCGGAGCCGCCGACGGAGCGCGGTGCCAGTTCTGGCGGACACGCAGACGAGGTACGCGTGGCGGTCCTGCGGATCGGCCGGTGCGGTGGTCGGCGCCTCTTCGAGCACGACGTGGGCGTTGGTGCCGCCGATACCGAACGAGCTGACGCTCGCGCGACGGGGCAGCGGTTCACCGGCCTGCGAGAGCAGCGGTTTCCACTCATGCAGCCGGTCGACGATGTGGAAGGGTGTGCCGTCCAGGTCGATGCGCGGGTTCAGCCGCTGGAAGTCCCGCAGAGCGGGCAGCTGCCGGTGCTCCAGCGCGAGCAGCACCTTGATCAGGCCGGCGATCCCGGCAGCGGCTTCCAGGTGGCCGATGTTGGGCTTGACCGAGCCCAGCCCGCAGTAGTTGTGCTCACGCGGGTCCGCCGTCTCACTGCGCGCTCGGCGGAAGCCCTCGACCAGCCCCTCGATTTCGACCGGATCGCCGGTCGGCGTGCCCGTGCCGTGCGCCTCGACGTACCCGATGGTCTCGGGGGAGACGCTCGCCCGGACGATGGCGTCGGCGACGACCTGCGCCTGCGCGTCGTCGCTGGGATAGGTGAGGGTGCGTGTCCTGCCGCTGTGGTTCACGGCGCTGCCCTTGATGACGCCGTAGATGTGGTCACCGTCGCGCACAGCGTCCGCGAGGGGCTTGAGCAGGACGGTGCCGCCGCCCTCCCCGCGCACATAGCCGTCGGCTCGCTCGTCGAAGGGATGGCACGAGCCGGTGGGCGACAGCATGCCGGTCTTGGCGAAGGAGGTGTGCCGAGCCGGGGTCAGTACGAGGTTGATCCCGCCGGCGAGCGCGAGTGCGCACTCGCCTTGCTGCAGGGACTGGACCGCGAGGTGGAGGGCGTGCAGGGAGGCGGACGACGCCGTGTCGACGACCACACTGGGGCCGTGGAAGTCGAAGAAGTGGGAGATCCGGTTGGCGATGACGGCGCCGATCGTTCCCGTGGAGTGGTGCGCCGCGACCTCGCGCAGCTGCCTCTCCTGCAGCTCCTTGTAGTCCAGGTTGAACGAGCCGATGAACACCCCTACGTCGCGCCCAGAGAGAGCGCTGGGCGCGATGGCGGCGTCCTCAAGACAGGACCAGGCGAGTTCCAGCATGATCCGCTGCTGCGGGTCGGTGCTCTCCGCCTCCAGCGGGGAGAGGCGGAAGAACTGCGCGTCGAAGGCGTCCACATCGTCGATCAGGCCGGCCCATCTGCCGGGAGGGCGCCCCGCATCTTCGCCGCAGGCCTCCGCCGACCCGCCTCTCCCCATGTCCCATCGGGCCTGTGGCACTTCACCGACCTGCGACCGGTCGTTCCTGATCACGTCCCAGAATTGGCGGTGGTCGTCCGCCCCGGGAAATCGACAGGCCATGCCGATGACAGCTATGGGGACATGCTGCGACATCACTGGAGACTCCCCTTATCGTTCGCGATGTTGTGGACCACCACCGTGGCCGCCCTTTACCGAACCCGGGCACGCCGAACCGGCAGAAACCTCTCCTGGTGAGCGGCTCGAACCGTGGACGCTGCCTGGCTGCGTCGCAGCCGGCTGCCGGCCTCCCCCGCCGGGGTGCCGCTGTCAGATCTCACTGGCTCCGCGTGGCCGCGGTGGCTGCTGCCTTCCCTGGGAGTGTGTGCGTTCACCGACCGCAGCGCGCATCCCGACGGACAGGAAGGCCACGAGGTACGCCTGTACTGGGGACCACGTTGTCCCATGTGCCCGAGGCCGGCAGCTGTGCCGCCTCGAAGGCAGGTTGACACTCATGGCGGTGGTGTCACGCGCGAGGGGGCGACTGCATCGTCACGCCCCGGTCAACAGCTGTGCGTTCGCCGTCCGGGGAGCCTTCCAGGCACCCGTTCGGCAGAGACCAGGCCCGGACGTCCGTGCCGACACACCTTCGGCCCGCCCCACGTCGGCTTTCGTCGTCAGGACGGGCGCTAGCCCCGCACTTTCGCGCCTGTGGTCTCCAGGCGTGCGTCGAGGGCTTCTACGTCGGGAAGGAACCAGATATGACTTGCCGTATTGGATTCGTGCACCAGAGCGCGCAGTGCGGCACTGGCCTCCATATGTCGGGAGATATCACCGATGATGGCCAGCCGCATTCGATAGTTGACGAACTTCTGCATGATTTCGCCAGCGATACGGGTGCCGAGAGAGAAGAATTTTTCGTCCAGGCGACTCACAGGCACGGCCACGATCTCGGCGTCGAACAGTGCCGAACCGATCAAGTCCAGTGCGTCCTGCTCGGTGACCACGGGGGGTCCGGCCGGGTCGCACATCAATACCTGTAACCCGCGCCGTTCCTGTAGTAAGTCCGTCAATTCGCTTCCCCCGTAGTGAAAAATCATGAGCACGATCGCCGAGGAAGCTAACACGCACGTGATTAACGGGTCAACGTCCCCCAAGGCCACGGAAGACTATTCCAGCCAAGTTGCAACATACATGTTTACCGGCCGTCCGCCCCCTGCTGCGCGACCGCGGATCCCCCAGAATCGCCGGTTCCCCCAGGGCCCACTCGCCGGTCGGGCGGATGACGGACGGGCCCCTGACGCGCCACAAGAGAGCGGGCACCCACGAGCGCGAGGCGGTTCCGCCTGGTCGGCGCAGGGAACCGCACCGGAACGGGTCAGTGGCCGGAAATCGGCAGGCAAGGTTTTCGGAGCCGGACCCGCCCGGACCGCGGCAGCACGGCCACCGGATCGCCGGCCGGCGATCCCGGAGCCCACGAAGGGGTGAGGGGTGGCGGCCGCAGGCGTCCCCCTACCGAAACGCGCCACTCCGATTCCCGCGCCCAGTACGCTCGGCAAGCTCCCGCAGGTGCGGACCGCAGGCGTTTCACGCTTTCCCGGTGGCTCACCGGACGATTTCTCGCGCGAAAGCCCAAGCCGCTTCCGCTCGCCGGGGAAGTCTTGCGGAACACGGCATTTAATGATCGACTGCCCGCACCGGCTCCCCGTACACCCATTCATGGTGCGCACCGAATTCGTCGTTGAAAGTTTGATTGACAACGGGAGGAATTATGTCCAGCGGCCACGACGGCGCGGCTCCGCTCCAGATAGACGAGAAGGAATTCGAGCAAGATCCGCATGCGTTATACGACGTGCTTCGCTCTGAGGCACCGGTCCGCGAAATCATCGCACCGGGCGGGACCAAGGTCTGGCTCGTCACTCGCTACGACGACGCCAAGTCCGTACTGAACGACAATCGTCTGTCCAAGAACATCGAGGCCGGCCAGAAGGTCATCCAGCGGCACACCGACGGCGAGACCGGCATGGTGTTCGCCAGCGAGTTGGCCGCGCACATGATGAACGCCGATCCGCCGGACCACACCCGGCTGCGCAAGCAGGTCAACAAGGTGTTCACGCAGCGAGCGGTGGAGAAACTGGGTCCCCGGATCGAGGAGATCACCACCGAACTGCTCGATGCGATGGAGGGCCACGACGAGGTGGACCTGATGCGCGCCCTCGCCTACCCGCTGCCCATGGCGGTGATCTGCGAGCTCCTGGGCGTTCCGTCCGACGACCAGGAGCGCTTCAAGGGCTGGGTCCCCACCCAGCTCTCCGGCGGGGATCCGGAGAGCATGGCGCAGGCCACGACGGCTCTGCTCGGATATCTGTACGAATTGATCGAGAGCAAGCGGTCGGAACCGGCGGACGACCTGCTCACCGGCCTGGTGCGCTCCAGCGACGACGGCAAGCTGAACACCCAGGAACTGGTGTCGATGGCGTTCCTGCTGCTGGTCGCGGGCAACGAGACGACGGTCAACCTCATCGGCAACGGCGCGTACGCGCTGCTCCGCCACCCCGACCAGCTCGCCGCTCTGCGCGCGGACCGCTCCTTGATGCCCGGGACGGTCGACGAGCTGCTCCGCTACGAGAGCCCGGTCAACACGTCGTCGCTGCGCTTCACCACCGAGCCGATCGAGGTCGGCGGCGTGGTCATACCGGAGGGCGAGCTGGTGGTGGTCGCTCTCACGTCGGCCAACCGGGACGAGTCCCAGTTCCCGGACGCGGCCAGCCTGGACATCCATCGTCAGGCGAGCGCCAACCTGTCCTTCGGACACGGCATCCACTACTGCGTCGGAGCGCAGCTGGCCCGGCTGGAGGCACAGATAGCCTTCGACCGGCTCTTCGACCGGTTCCCGCACATCCGGCTGGCGGCCGACCCGACCGACCTCCGCTGGCAGCCGGGAACGGCCCTGCGCGGGCTGAGATCTCTGCCCGTGTCGCTCGGTGCCGAGCAGGGCTGACTCGCCCGGTGCGGGCTTCCCGCGCGGCGAAGCCCGGAAGAGCTGCGGGGTCGCCCGGCGCCCGTGAGCCGGCCGCACCGGCGTTGACGCCCTAGGCCGGTGGCAGTTGCTGTAAGGGAGCGTGACCGCGGCGGCGAAGCGTCGCGGTCACGCTCCCTCCTCCGCGCACAGATGTGGCCGTGGTCGGTGTCCGCGTGCCCTTGGTGATCTACTTGTGCATCTGCGGGTGCCTTGACGGCAATCGCCCCGTTGAGGACCACGAACCGAGTGTGTAGGAGTAGGACTGCGATGAGCCATGAATCAACGCTGCGTCGGTTAGCCGCCGAACCCATGATCGACCTGCCCGCCGGAGAGATCGTGCTGCGGGACGAGGGCACGATGACGGACTGGAAGGTCGAGGTCGCCGCCTTCCAGTTGGCGCCGACTCCGGTCACCCGCGAGCTGTACGCCGCTGTGCTGGGCGAGGCGCCGGAGAGCTCAGCGGGGCCTCGAACGCCGGTGACCGAGGTCTCATGGAAGGACGCCGTCCGGTTCTGCAACCTGTTCTCGCAGGTGGCCGGGCTCGATCCCTGCTACTCGATGGGCGACAGCCGCGACGCGGAGGACGTGGTCTGCGACTGGGCGGCCAACGGCTACCGTCTTCCGTCCGAGGCGGAATGGGAGTTCGCCTGTCGCGCCGGGAGTTCGGACGTCCGCTACGGAGAGCTGGACGAGATCGCGTGGTATCGCGGCAACTCCGGGGGCGAGCTGCACGACGTCGCGCAGCGGGAGCCGAACGCGTGGGGCCTCCACGACGTGATCGGCAATGTCTGGGAGTGGTGCTGGGACGTCTACGACCCCCGGGTCTACGGCCCGTACCGCGTCTTCCGCGGCGGCGGCTTCTTCGATCAGCCCCGGGGGTGCCGGGCGTCGTGCCGCCGCAAGAGCCACCCGACCCTCGCCATCGACGACCTCGGATTCAGGCTCGCCCGATCGCTGTGAGCGCGGCAGGTGGAAGAAAGCTCGGGAACGGGGGGCGTGGGACATGGGGTGTTGTGGTGATCGATGAGTTACTGCCTTCGCCCATCGGCACGGGCAGCACCTTCGTCGACTACGGCGCGGCGCTGACCGCCCTGTACCCGCAGGAGGCCGCCGCCGTCGCGAGCGCCAAGCCGAAGCGTCGACAGGAATACGCAAACGTCCGCATGTGCGCGCGCCGCGCCATGAGCGAACTGGGCGTGCCGCCGGCGCCCGTGCTGTCGGGCGCGCGTGGTGAACCGCTGTGGCCCGACGGCATCGTCGGCAGCTTGACCCACTGTCCCGGGTTCCGGGCCGCCGCCGTGGGCCGCTCCTCCGCGTTCGTCGGGCTCGGCATCGACGCCGAACCCGACCTTCCCCTGGCGGAGAATTTGCTGGAGTTCATCTCGCTGCCCCAGGAGCAGGCGCGGGTACACGCGTTGACGCAGTCCTCTCCCGGAGTCTGCTGGGACCGGTTGTTGTTCAGCGCCAAGGAGACGGTGTTCAAGATCTGGTTCCCGCTCGCCAAGCGCGAACTCGACTTCGACGAGGCGGACATCCGCATCGACCCCGACTCCGGCACCTTCTCCGCGCGACTGCTCGTCCTGGGCCCCACCGCCGACGGGGAGCGCATCGAAGGGTTCAACGGCCGGTGGCTCTCCCGCCAGGGCATACTGCTCACCGCGATCGCCCTGCGGCGGACCACGGCGCCGTGACCGTCACGGCTTCAGTCAGTCACTCTCGGCCGGCCGTCACGGAGCCGAAGGCCCTCCCGTACCAGACCAGCGGTGCGCCCTCGGAGCTTGGAAACCGTGCGTCGATGACCCTGCCCGCCAGCAGCTCGTGGTCACCCACCGGGATCGTGTCCAACGCCGCGCAGTGCAGGGACACGTGCGCATCGTCCAGGCAGGGCGGTCCGCCACCGCGCCACTGGGTGAAGTGAAGGCGTATCCAGCCATGGCAACTGTCCTTTATCACCTGGGCCGTGCGGCCTTCCGGTGGCGTTGGTTCGTCACCTTGTTGTGGGTGGCGGTACTGGGCGCCGCCGGTTTCGCCGCTTCGAAGGCGCCCGCCGTTGCGGATGAGGGCTTCACCATGCACGGCTCCCAGGTCGCCAGTGCCGTCGACCCCTTCCAGGCGAAGGCGATGAGCAGGGACGGTACGACGGCGTACGCGACCGTCAGCTTCAAGGCCGGCGCCGACGACCTGACCGATGCGAGCAAGAAGCACCTGGAGCGCGCCATCGACGGGGCCCGGGATGCGGGCCTGCCCGTCGAGGTCGGCGGCGACACGCTGGCCACCCAGCCCTCGGCTGGCGGTGCGGTCAAGGTGATCGGCATCGCGGTGGCCACCGTGGTCCTGCTGATCACCTTCGGGTCGCTGGCCGCCGCCGGGTTGCCGCTGCTGACCGCGACCCTCGGTGTCGGCGTCAGCGTGGCCGGGGTCATAGCCGCGTCGGAGGCGTTCGGCCTGTCCGAGAGCACCGGCACCCTGGCCACCATGCTCGGTCTGGCCTGCGGCATCGATTACGCCCTGTTCGTCGTCTCCCGGTATCGGGAGGAGTGCGCGAAGGGGCACACGCCGCGGGAGGCAACAGGTCTCGCTGCCGGTACGGCCGGTTCGGCGGTCGTCTTCGCCGGCCTCACTGTCGTCATCGCGCTGGCGGGGCAGTCCGTCGTCGGCATTCCGCTGCTCACCAAGATGGGGCTCGCCGCCGCTGCGACGGTTCTGGTCGCGGTGCTGGTGTGCCTGACGCTGGTCCCGGCCGTCCTCGGGTTCACCGATCCTGCGATGCGCACGCTGTACCGGGACTGGGCGGACATCGCTCGCGCCGTAGTGGCCCGCCTGCGAGGGGAGGCGGCGCGCCGGCCGGACGACCCGCGTCTGGCCCTGCTCGTCGGTGAACTGTCGGTGCGCGACGAGGACTTCCGGCGGTGGTGGGCGGACGACCGCGTGACGGAAAAGTGGACCGGCGCCCAGCACCTGCATCACCCCACCGTCGGCGACCTCACCCTTCGGTGGGACGCGCTCACCGGCACCGCCGACCGCGATCAGCAGCTTGTTGTGTGGACGGCCGAGCCCGGCACGCCGTCCCATGACGCGCTCCGGCTCCTCGTTCTGTGGACCGTCCAGTCCGTGCAGCGGGCTTTCGACCTGCTGGAACGCATCGCGACGCACCCCGAAGGCGCACGGTTGAGCAAACTCGCCGACGGCGCCGGCCTGAACCGAAGCACCGCCCACAATCTGCTCGCCTCCCTCGAAGGGCTCGGCTACATCACCCAGGACAAGAAGGGCGCCGCCTACCGGCTGACCGGCAAGCTCAACCGCCTGCTGCGCCTGGACGCCGAGGCAGAACACGCCCTGCGCGCCCGCATCCGGCCCGTACTCCAGAAGGTGAGCCAGGCATCGGGCGAGTCCACCTTCCTCGCGTTCGCCACCGGCACCGACTACCTGTGCGTGGACGCCGTGCAATCGGACCAGCCCCTGCACCTCGCCATCAGGCCCGGCGAGCGAAAGCCGCTGATCGGCGAGGCGCTCGGCCACGCCCTGCTCACAGCCAACGCCGACCTCGCTCACTTGGTCCGCGCCGATGACCCGGATCGGTGGGAACGCCACGCACAGGAGATCGCCGACGCCAAGCACCGCGGCTTCGCCCTCGACCTGGACAGCCAGCAGGCAGGGATCTCGTGTGTCGCGGTCGCGGTCACCCCACGCGCCGCGATCGCCGTTGCCGGGCCCACCAACCGCCTCCCGGAACCACCCCTCATCACGTCGCGGATGTCGTGGTACGAGAACCGCTCCTGACAAGGGTCCTGTTGTTTGTGGCTATCGCCGAGGCGGTCGCGGCAGGACGGGACCAAAGTGATGGGTGCCAACCCGCTTGTTCCATGCCGCGCAGGCCGAGTGCCAGATCGATGCCCGCTAATCAGCGGGACAAGTTTTGAGTCGGCCGCGGTTGGACCTGACGGTGCACCCGGCAACACGCTCAGACTTGACACAGAATCGACCTGGAAGCGTAGGTTCTCAGCCGCTGTGTCATGCGGCGACGCGGTGACCTGGACGTTTTCAGGCTGTCTCACGTCGAGTCATGTGCCTGCTGTCTCAGCGTCGTGTCATTTCCTCAGGTGAGTGCAGAACGGCCGACCACTCCTCAGTCCTGGTCCGCGCCGTCTGCTGTGTGGGGAAGCAGGGGGAACAGTCGGGTGATGAGGGCCACCGGTCGAGCGCCGTCGGGCCGGGCCAGGGGGCGTTGTTCGCGGTCCTGGTAGGGCGCGAGGGCCCGTCGGATCACGTCCGCGACCCGGCTCATCTCTTCGGGTGTCAGGTAGGCGACGGCGCTGAAGGCTTCGTCGTGGCGCCATTCGGACGGCGCTTCATCTCGCTGGGTCAGCCATCGCTGCCAGCTTTCGTCCTCCAGCCCACGAGCCAAGTCGCCGAACTGCTCCTCCGCCATGGGACCGTCGGCAGCGGGGGTGTGCTGCCTCAGACGCCATGGCCGTGCGCGGCCCCCGCGGTGGGGGGCTTCTTCGATGTATCCGTGGCGTGCGAGCTGGCGTAGGTGGAATGAGCAGAGGCCAGAGCTGTAACCCAGCCGGGAGGCGGCTTCGGTCGCCGTGACGGTGCCGACTTCAGCGAGCAGGTCCAGCAGGGCTGTGCGGACTTCGTGCTCACGCAATTCTTCGCCGCTGCCTGCCGCCTGGTCGTCCGGGGTGTTGACGTCATCTTCAGTCACTTTGCAAGTGATAGTCCTGCTGAAGGCGATCAGCTGCGGTGACCACCACGGCATCTGTGGCGTGCGCAAAAGGGAGACAGTCATGTCTGTTCGTCACGAGCGGTCCCATTCCGTCGACCGACGAGTCCGTGTGCAAGGCCGCCCGGTGGACACCTATCCGGCTCTGCCGCCAGAGGCGGGACGGGGTTCGGTTCGCAGGGTCACGGTCGTGGGCGAGGAGGTGCTGAGCCGTCCGCGCCGGGAGGTGACCGAGTTCGGGACTCCGGAGTTGTCGGCGTTAATCGACGACATGTTCCTGACCATGTATGTCGCCGACGGTGCCGGCCTGGCCGCCAACCAGGTTGGCGTTGGCCTACACCTATTCGTGTACGACTGCCCGGACGACTATGGAATCCGGCATGTCGGTCACATCATCAACCCGGTTCTGGACCTGCCCGATCCAGGGAGTCGGCGACTCGTTGACGAATTCGAGGGCTGCCTGTCCGTGCCCGGTGCCGCCATGGCGGTTCCCCGCACCGATCGTGCTGTCGCTCGTGGGTTCGACAAGGACGGCGACCCTCTCGTCATTGAGGGATTGGGTTACTTTGCCCGGTGTCTGCAGCATGAGACCGATCACCTTATCGGCCACACGTATCTTGATCGGCTCTCCAAGCGGGACCGCAAGGACGCGTTGCGGCAGATGGAAGACCGCAGGGAGGACGTCTTCGCGCAACGCGCGATCAAGGCCGCCAGTTTGGGTCGGTGAGACGCCGCATTAGCGTCTAGCCAGGGGTGCGGACCATTGGTCCCGTCGCTGAGTGGATCGCTGCGACAACAGCTTCGCCGAGTGGGGTCAGTCTCATCGGTGATGCCGTGGTTGCGCGGATGAAGAGCGGGTGCCCGATCTCTCGTTTCAGCCTCCCGATCCTGGTGATCAGTGCGGTGTGATGGGTCCCGAGCGCTTCGGCTGCTTCCTTGAGCGTTCGATAGTGCGCCACTGCGGCGAACTCGCGAAGGCGGTCCCATGCGCCGGGTCCCGTGAAGGCAGGACGGAGGATTTCCGGTGCCTCTCTGGCCTGAGCTGCCAACTGCGCGAGTTCGGGGCGGGTGTGCCCGTTCACCTTGGTCACGGGGATTCCGTGCAGCTTGGCCCAGCGGGTCATGGTCGTGGGGCTGAGGCCCTTCTCGCGGCCGAGCTCTGCCAGGGTCCGGCCGTGGACCAAGTACTGCTCGCGGAGCCATGCTCCGTCGACGTAGCCCTTGCGCGGGCCCGTTGCGTTGGGCTCGCGGATCTCGATGCAGTACTGCTCGGCGAGACGCCTCGTAACGTTGCGGCTGACGCCAGCGAGGTCCGCGATCTGGCGGAGGCCGAGACGTTCTGCGTAGTAGAGCCGCCGGAACTCGTCCGGCGGGAAGGCATGCTTCGCGATCCGCATGGCCTCGCCGTCGTTCCGCCGGCGACTGCGTGGCCTCGGCTGGGCCGGTGCGGGAGACCGGTGCAGCAGAACTCGGACAGCTTCATGTGACGTCCCGAGTTCGCGGGCGGCCTGCTCCGTCGTCATGGACGGTGAACGGATCATTTGATGAAGAATGCGGATGTCGATCTTCTCCAGGTCATGACCTGTTGTTTCCAGGCCGCTGGCAATCACTGTGCGAAAAGCCGGGACGGAGCGGCCACGGGCGAAGTGGTGTGCGGGGGTGTACGGCTATGCGTGCAGCGCGTAGTACACGCGGCCGTCGGTCCACACCGTGGTCACCGTGACGATGCCGTTGTGCGTCTTGCCCAACCGGCCCAGCCACTGCCGGCCCACGTGCGCGGTGGCCGTGCCGTCTTTGCGGTCCCCGGAGTCGTCGATCGCGATGACCCCGCCGTCGTGTGGAGCAGTCGCCGACTGCTCACGCAGCAGTTCCAGCCCCCGGTCATTGACCTGCTCGGCCGCCCAGGGCGACTCGGACAGGAAGAGCTGCACCGCTGCACCCCCGGCATGCCCGCACCGGCCACCGGCTCCGCCCCGGCCAGACGGGTGATCGTCTTGTTCCGCTCCCGCGGCGCCAGCAGCCCGTCAGGTACTCGCGAAAACCCCGCCGCTGGGCCAGGCCGAAGAAGAGGTCGTCGAACTGGGCCGCGTACTTCTCCAACGGACCCGGCGCGGGCGGACACGGACGGCGCGCAGTCATCTTCAGCCCCCAGCCACGCAGTTGGCTCCTATCAGCGGCCTACGACCAAGGTCTCCTGCTGGCCGGTGCCTTGCAGTTCTCCCCTTTCGGCGGGTCGGCGGGTGTCGGAGGTACCGTCACCCGGGGCGACCAGGCGCAGCAGCACCCGTAACGGGCATCGAGCCTCATACCGCCCTCTGAGTGAAGAATTCCCAACCATCCTGGCAAACCCGCGGATCAGCACAAGATCCACGGACAGCATCAGTGCGACAGGACACGGCTGATCTGGTCGCTGAGTGCTTTAGTCGGTCGCTCGAGCGCCGCGGTTGACCCGGCTGAACACAAGGCCGCGGTTTCTGCAGGGCGACTGACCCGAGCGGAGTTCGGTCTGTCGCTCAGTAGCCGGGCGGGATCCGGTCCTGCGGCCCGTCAGCCACCTCTGCCGCGCCGTCTTCCATCTGCGCCCGCTTGGCCACGGCCGGGTCGGTCGAGTCCGAGACCAGCTCCGCGATGCGCAGGGTGCACTCCCACTCCGTCAGCCTGCCTTTGATCACCACCAGGTATGACTCCTGGTCGGCGAAGCGGTACACGTGGCGCCGCTTCTCGACGATATTTTTGCTCGGCACATACGTGTGGAGGGCAGCACGGAGTGCCTGCAGTGCCTGGTCCTTCGTTTCCTGCCCACGGGCGATGAACTCGGTCCTGTGCACGTCGCTGTAGTACTCCGCGATCACGACCCAGTTGCCCATGCCCACTCCCGCTCGGCGCCGTTGCCAGTCAGCCACAGCTCAACCGCCGGGACAAGACCAATGCAGACCGAGGGGGACCGCCACGCCGCGGCGGGTGGGACGAGCGGCTGACTGGCAACGGCGCCGAGCGGTTAGAGCGGTCCACAGGACGCAGGCACGCTGCCCCAAAGAAGGCGAAAAGCAGGGGCGGACGACAGAGGGAGTCCGCCCCGCCGACCCTCGGGTTGGCGGGGCGGCGGGCCGGCGGGGCGGGGGGTCTTCAAGTTCGTATTCGGCCTTCAGAGCCGGATGCGGAATCCTGCGCTGAGCTGTTGCTCCCGCCGTGAGCTGGGGCCGACGCGGAGTGTGAACTCACCTGGTTCGACCACTCGGCGGTTGTCGGCCGTGACCAGTGAGCACTGCGAGGCAGGGATGCTGAGGTGGACGTCCAGGCTTGCGCCGGGACGGATTTCGACCTGAGCGAAAGCCTTCAGCTCCTGCTCGGCCCAGGTGACGCTGGTGGTCAGGTCGCTGATGTATGCCTGGACCGTTTCCAGGGCCCGGCGGCTGCCGCTGTTGGTGAGCCGCACCGTGGCGTCGACGGTGCCGTCGACGGCGACGTCTTCCTCCTGCACGACAAGGTCGGAGTAGGTGACGGTGGTGTAGGAGAGGCCCTCACCGAACGCGAACATCGGGTCCTGGGTGAGATCCGCGTAGCGGTTCCCGTGCTGGCCTCGCACCTGGTTGTAGAAGACCGGTTGCTGCCCGACGTGGCGTGCGAAGGAGACCGGGAGCCGGCCGCTGGGTTCGATGAGTCCGAGGCAGAATTCGGCGATGGCGCGGCCGCCGCGCATGCCCGGGTTGAACGCCTCGATGAGTGCCGCCGCGTTCAGTGCCGAGTCCGGGAGGGTGCTCGGCTTGGACTGGGCGAGTACGACGGACGACAGGGGATCGGACGGTGCGTCGTGGAGTCGTATGAAGGGGAGCCCGCCGCGTGACAGAGGAACAGGCCCGGTTCTACTGGCTTCCCCATCCTGGCGCCGCAGCTCCATCGGACCCCTGGCAGCCCCTCAGCGACGCCGTCTACTGGGAGCGCTCAGCCCGCGCCCCGGACCGCCGGGCGCTGTTCGCCTCGGCCCCGGACTGGGCGGACGACCTTCAGCGAGTAGCGCGCGCAGTCTTCGCAGCGGACCGGTACACCAACCGCAGGAACGGCTTCGACCGCTGGACTCGGCACATCGCCCTGTCGGTGCCGGTCGCCAACCCGGACCGCTGGCAGCGTGCCTTGCCCTCCCTCACCGCATTGCCGGCGATGGTTACTGGGGACCGCTGGGAGATCTCGTTTCGTCCGTCGGGCGGGAAGCTGGTCCGCGGGGGACCGATCTCTTTCCCCGTCGAGCAGTACGCACGAGAAGTCGCCCTGTTCTCCGGCGGACTCGACTCCCTCGGCTGGGCGGCCCAGCGCGCCACGATACGCAGCCCGCGCGCCCTGCTCCTCGCCATGTTCGAGGAAAGGAACTTCGAGACCGAACAGGACCACGTGTACGACGCCGTGTACGGCCTGCGCGAGCGCCCCGTGCGCCGCCTCGACCAAAGCCAGACAGTACGCGGCCCTCGCGGCACGGGCCTGCGGCCGGATCGCTCCACACGCTCGCGCGGCCTCCTGTACGCGGCGACCGCCGTGCATGGGGCCGCAGCGGAACGCATCTCGGTCGTCCACCTGCCGGAGAACGGCCAGCTCGCGCTCAACCCACCACTGTCCGCCGCCAGATCGGGATCCTGCTCAACCCGATCGGTGCACCCGTGGACGCCGCATCACCTCAATCAGGTGATCGCCGAGGTGTCGACAGGGGAAGAGGACCCGGACCCAACTATTCGTGTGGAGTACCCCTTCGCGACGCTCACCAAGGGCGAAGTCTGCGCAGAGGGAGGGCTTTCGGCGAAGACCGTACTCCGTACGCTGCCGATCCCTGGGATCACACCCTGGCCCGCGGAAGGCGTCCTGACGGCGTCCGGCACAAGGACGTGCCGTGCCGACCTGAACCCGCCGGCTGCTGCGGTCGTGCACGATCCGCATACGCGGTATCGGGATGCGAGAGCCGGTGTCTCACATCCCGATACTGCATTGTCCCGCGCGACCTGATCGATCAAGCTTCTCCTCATGTCGCCTCACCGTCTCTCCGAAAGCGCCGGCTTCTGCCTTGTGCTCATCGGTGTGCACGCGCACGCGGTGTCCGACATCGACTGTCGCTGAGTCCCGGGCTCGAAGAGGCGTTCCTCGCCTCCCCGTTGTCACCATCCCGAGCCCAATCCGGCACAACCCCACTTCTTGTGTCGTCGGTGCGGTCTCGCACAACTCAGCGCTCACAGCCGGCTGTTCACTGCCTTCCGACGGCACTCCAGCCTCGAAAGGCATCCATCCCCCATGCGTGAACGCAGACTGATATCCCAGCGCGCCACCGTGACCGCCGTCAGCCTCGCCCTCCTTGGAGGACTCGCGGGCTGCTCCGGGCCGAAGGACAACGCCGCGGATTCCGGAGGGGGCGACGGAAAGCCCGCCAAGGGCGGCAAGCTCACCGTGCTCAACTCCGAGGCTCAATCGGACTTCGACCCGGCCCGCCTGTACACCTCCGGCGGCGGCAACGTCCCCTCGCTGGTCTTCCGTACGCTGACGACCCGCAACCGGGCGGCCGGTGCCGCGGGCACGAAGGTGGTCCCCGACCTCGCCACGGACCTCGGCACCCCCAGCAAGAACGCCACGGTGTGGACGTACACGCTCAAGGAGGGGCTGAAGTTCGAGGACGGCTCCGCCATCACGTCCGCCGACATCAAGTACGGCGTGGAGCGGTCCTTCGCCGCCGAACTCTCCGGCGGGGCCCCGTACTTGCGCGACTGGCTGATCGGCGGCGACACCTACCAGGGCCCCTACGAGTCCGGCTCGGGCAAGAAGACGCTCGACTCCATCGAGACGCCGGACGAACGGACCATCGTTTTCAAGCTGAAGAAGCCTGTCGGCGACTTCCCCTACCTGGCGACCCAGACCCAGTTCGCGCCCGTGCCCAAGGACAAGGACACCGGCACCAAGTACGAGGAACACCCGATCTCCTCCGGACCGTACAAGGTCGTCAAGAACACCAACGACGGCGAACGGCTCCAGCTGGAGCGCAACCCCCACTGGTCCGAAAAGGCCGACGACCAGCGCAAGGCATACGCCGACACCGTCGACGTGCGCTCCGGACTCGACCCGGCGGTCATCAACCAGCGGCTGTCGACCAGTTCGGGGGACGACGCGCGTGCGGTCACGACGGACACGAACCTCGGTCCCGCCGAGCTCGCCCAGACCGGCCAGGACAAGGCCCTGAAGTCCCGGGTCGGCGTCGGGCACTTCGGCTACACCAACTACCTGGCGTTCAACCCGAAGGTGAAGCCGTTCGACAAGCCCGAGGTGCGGCAGGCGATCTCGTACGCCATCGGGCGCAGCAGCGTCATCAACGCCGTGGGCGGTTCCTCGCTCGCCGAGCCCGCCACCACCTTCCTGCCGAACCAGAAGGCCTTCGGCTACACGCCGTACGACCACTTCCCGGCGGGCAAGAACGGCGACCCGGCGAAGGCCAAGGAGGTGCTGGCGAAGGCCGGTTACAAGAGCGGGCTCTCCGTGACCCTCACCCACTCCACCGACGAGGGCGAGATGGGACCCAAGGTCGCCTCGGCCGTCCAGCAGTCCCTGGCGAAGGCCGGCATCACGGTGAAGCTCAAGGGCCTGGAGGGCAACGCCTACAACGAGGAGCGCTGGGACGCCGACGGCACCCCCGGTTTCTTCCTCACCCGCTGGGGCGCCGACTGGCCCGCCGGCTACCCGTTCCTCGCCCCGATCTTCGACGGCCGGCAGATCGTCAAGGACGGCTCCAACTTCAACCACGCGCAGTTCAACGACCCCGCGATCAACAAGGAGTTCGACGCGATCCACGAGCTCACCGACCTGAACGCAGCGGCCGAGCGGTGGGGCGCCCTGGACCAGAAGATCGGTGAGCAGGCCCTCACCGTGCCGCTCTACCACCCGGTCTACCAGCGGCTGGTCGGCAAGGACATCAAGAACGTCGTCATCAGCGACTGGACCGGCGTCCTCGACATCTCGCTGGTGGCGGTCAAGTAATGACTGTGCAGGACGTGTTGACTCCCGGGGCGGGCGAACCGGCCGCCCCGGGGCCGGCGGCGGGGGCCCGCGGTGCGTGGCGCAGGCTGCGCACCCGGCCCTCGGCCGTCGTCGCGGGCGCGGTGCTCGCCGCGCTGATCCTCGCCGCACTCGCCGCGCCGCTGCTCACGGCGCTCGCCGGACAGGACCCGTACACCTACCACGACGAGCTGGTCGACTCCGCGAGCGGCGGCGCACCGAAGGGTTCCTTCGGCGGTGTCAGCGGCGAGCACTGGCTGGGGGTCGAACCGGGCACCGGGCGCGACCTGTTCGCCCGGCTGGTGTACGGGGCCCGGGTGTCGCTGCTCGTGGCGGCGGGGGCGACGGTGCTGCAGGTGGTGATCGGTGTGAGTGTGGGCCTGGCCGCGGCGCTCGGCAGCAGGTGGGCGGACCAGGTCCTCAGCCGGGTCACCGATGTGATGGTGGCGCTGCCGATGCTGGTTCTCGCCATCGCGCTGACCACCGTGGTGCCCGACGACTTCCCGCGCCCGCTACTGCTCGTCCTCGTCATGGGCGTCCTCAACTGGGGCGGCACCTCCCGGGTCGTACGGGCTCAGACCCTGACCCTGCGCCGTCTCGACTTCGTCGCCGCGGCCCGGCTGGGCGGCTCGGGCCCGTTGCGTGTGGTCCGGCGGGAGCTGCTGCCGTCGCTCGCGGCGCCCGTCATCACCTACGCGGCCATCCTCCTGCCGTCGAACATCGTGCTGGAGGCGTCGCTGTCGTTCCTCGGCATCGGCGTGAAGCCGCCCACGCCCTCGTGGGGTCAGATGCTGTCGACGGCGACCACCTGGTTCCGTGCCGACCCGATGTACGTCCTGCTGCCGTCCGGGCTGCTGTTCGTCACCGTCCTCGCCTTCACCGTGCTGGGCGACGCGGTGCGCACCGCACTCGACCCGCGCGAGGCGAGCCGTCTTCGGGTGGGCACCCGCAAGGAGAAGACCCGTGACTGACCGTTTCCCGTTCCCGGGCGTGCGCTTCGCGGCGAAACGCCTGCTGGGTGCCGTACTGGTCCTGCTGGTGCTGTCCGTCGTCCTGTACGCGCTCTTCTATCTCGTCCCCGGCAACCCGGCCCAGCTCGCGTGCGGAGAGCGCTGCAGTCCGGCCCAGGTGGCGCAGGTGCGCGAGCGACTGGGGCTCGACGAGCCGGCGCATGCCCAGTATCTGCACTTCCTGCAGGGCGTGTTCGCGGGCCGCGACTACTCGGCGGGCACCTCGCTGCAGCACTGCTCCGCGCCCTGCCTGGGCTTGTCCCACCAGAACGACCAGCAGGTCACCTCGCTGATCGTGGAAGGGCTCCCGGCCACCGCCTCGCTCGCCTTCGGCGCGATGGTGGTGTGGCTGGCGCTGGGTGTCGGTACGGGGCTGTTGTCCGCACTGCGGCGGGGAGGGGCGACCGAGCGCGTGCTGACCGTCCTGACTCTGGCCGGGACCGGCACGCCGGTCTTCATCCTGGGTCTGCTGCTGCTCATGTCCGTGTGCGCCTATCTGCAGTGGCTGCCGTTCCCGTCGTACGTCCCGCTGGCCCAGGACCCCGAGCAGTGGGCCTGGAACATGCTGCTGCCCTGGCTGACGCTGGGCCTCTTCGAGAGCGCGAAGTACGCCCGGCTCACGCGTTCCTCCACCCTGGAGGTCCTCGCCGAGGACCACATCCGCACCTTCCGTGCGTACGGGGTGAGTGAACGTGCCGTCGTCGCCCGGCACGCGCTGCGCGGGGCGCTGCCTCCCGTGATCGCCCTGAGCGCCCTGGACCTGGGAACGATGATGGGCGGCGCGATGCTCACCGAGCAGCTCTTCGGCCTCCCGGGCCTTGGCCGACTCCTCATCGAGAGCGTCCGCTCCGTCGACCTGCCGGTCGTCGTCGGTGTGGTCCTCGTCATCGGGACAGCCGTGGTTCTCGCCAACGCCGTCGCGGACGTCCTCTACGCCATGGCCGACCGAAGGGTGGTCCTGTCATGACACCGGAGCAGCGGGCTGCGGGTTCTGCAGCGGAGACCGCCGAACCGCTGATCGACGTCCAAGGACTGACCGTCGACTTCCCCACGAGCGAGGAGACCGTACGGGCGGTCGACGACCTCTCCTTCCGGCTCACCGCCGGGCAGGCGCTCGGCATCGTGGGCGAGTCCGGTTCCGGGAAGAGCACGGTCGCCGCGGCGCTGCTGGGCCTCCATCGCGGCACCGGAGCACGCCTGACGGGCACCGTACGGGTCGGCGGAACCGACGTAGGGACCGCGTCCGTACGGGAGTTGCGACGTCTGCGCGGCGGCACCGCCGCCATGGTGTTCCAGGATCCGCTGTCCTCCCTCGACCCCTACATGGCCGTCGGCGACCAGATCGCCGAGGTCCACCGGACCCACGCGCCGCATGTCTCCCGGCGCGCGGCGCGGCAGCGCGCGGTGAGTGTGCTGGACAGAGTCGGCATCCCCGACGCGGCACGCCGCTCCCGGTCCCGGCCGCACGAGTTCAGCGGCGGCATGCGGCAGCGCGCCCTGATCGCGATGGCGCTCGCCTGCGAACCGCGGGTGCTGGTGGCCGACGAGCCGACCACCGCTTTGGACGTGACGGTCCAGGCCCAGATCCTCGACCTGCTGCACGACCTGCGCGAGGAGACCGGCATGGGCCTGATCCTGGTCTCCCACGACCTGGGTGTGATGGCGGGCAGCGTGGAGGACATGCTGGTCATGAAGAACGGGCGCGCCGTCGAGCACGGCCCGGTCGGCACGGTCCTCAGCGCCCCGCAGCAGCCGTACACCCGCGAACTGCTGGCCGCCGTGCCCCGGGTGGAGACCCGTCGTACCCCGGTCGCCTCCGTGGCTGCCGTCTCCGGCGCATCCGGCGGAGACGTCCTGCTGGAAGCGGTGGAGGTGCGCAGGGAGTTCGGGCGCAGGAAGGACCGCACGGTCGCCGTGGACGGTGTGTCGCTGACCGTGGCGCAGGGAGAGACCCTCGGGATCGTCGGTGAGTCGGGCAGCGGCAAGACCACACTGGGCCGGATGCTGGTCCGTCTGCTGGAGCCGAGCGCCGGCTCCGTCCGTTACGCCGGGCGCGAGTTGACCGGTATCCGCAGCGACCTGCAGATGGTTTTCCAGGACCCGGTCTCCTCGCTCAACCCGCGCCGCAGCATCGGCGAATCCGTCGCCGACCCGCTGCGCGCCGCCGGAACCCTCACCGACGCGGAGATCACACGGCGCGTGCGGAAACTCCTGGAGCGCGTCGGGCTCGACCCGCGGTGGTACCACCGCTATCCGCACGAGTTCAGCGGCGGTCAGCGCCAGCGCGTCGGTATCGCCCGGGCGCTCGCACCCGGCCCCAGGCTCATCGTGTGCGACGAACCGGTCTCCGCACTCGACGTCACCACCCAGGCGCAGGTCCTGGACCTCCTGGCAGAGCTCCAACGCGACCTCGGGCTCGGCCTGGTGCTGATCGCCCATGACCTTGCGGTGGTGCGACAGGCCAGCGACCGGGTGGTGGTCATGCGCCAGGGCACCGTCGTCGAGGAGGGCTCTGCAGACGCGGTCTACGACGCCCCCCAGGATCCCTACACCAAGGCCCTGCTGGCAGCTGTCCCGGTGCTCGACCCGGCGGAAGCGACCCTGCGACGTGCGGCTCGCAGAAGCAGCGACGGCGGCAGGGTACTCAGGGCGGCTGCCGGGTGGCGTCTCTGATTGGCTCAGTGATCCTGAGCGTTGCTCAGGCGTGTGAGCCGATCGTCTTCGTGCCCTGGTGAGGAGGGTGCCCGACGTCGCCTGGGCGCCGGGCGCGCACGTGACACTCCGTCACGGGATCATTAGGTTTCACTGATCCGAACGATGAGCCTGTCCGGTGCGTGTCCGCCGTGGTTGCCCCGATGTGGCCGGGGCAACCACGGCTGGTCCTGGCCGGGGAGGGTCATGGCTGGGGGCGGACGCTCCAAGTCCTCCCCCTCCCCCGGCCCGGCACCTATCGACCGTCACCCATGCTCGTGATCAGAGGCTCCGCACCGCCGGGTCGGCCGGCAGCGCCCGAGCGAAGGCGGCCATCCGCCGGGCGTACCCGTCAGGGTCGCCGAAGTGCACCGCGAGGTGTTCGGCCCCGGCGGCCCGGAAGGCCTCAGCCGTGTGGGCGGCCTCGCCGACGGTGCGGTCCGGGCCGTGCCAGTCGATCCGGGTGCCGGCGGACACGGTGCGGCCGTCTGTACGAGCTCGCAGGTACGCCAGCCGTTCGCCGAACGCCGCCGGGTCCAGGCCCACGCCCTGCCAGACGTCGGCATACCGGGCCGCCCGGCGCAGGGCGGCGTCGGTGACACCGCCGGTCATCACCGGCACCGGACCGTCGGGGCGCGGCTCGAAGACGCCCGTCTCGAAGCCGTACCAACGGCCTTCGAAGGGACCTTGGCCGGCCCGGAACAGGTGCCGCAGCAGTGCGACGGCCTCGTCCGTGCGGGCCGCCCGGCTCCTGAAGTCGGCGCCGACGGCGGTGAACTCGCGCTCGTCCCAACCGATCCCCACACCCAGGGTGATCCGCCCGCCGGACAGTCTGTGGAGGGTCGCGACCTGTTTGGCCACCACGAAAGGATTGCGCATGGGCAGGACGAGTACAGAGGTGCCAAACCGGATCCGAGTGGTCGCGGCTGCCAGCCAGCCCATGGTGACCAGCGGTTCGAGGACCCCTCCGTACACCGGGCCGTACTCGCCGGGCGGCAGGATGTGATCGGGGAGCCATGCCGTGTCGTAGCCAAGGGCCTCGGCCTGCTGTGCCAGGTCGGCGAGTCGGCGCGGGTCGGCGCCCGCGGTCTCGTTCGGGAGGATGACCTGTAGCTTCACTCCCCCTCACCGTCCGTCCCGTCCGAAAACGAGAGGGGGTGGAGAAAGTCGAGGACGGGCTTCAGCCACTCCTCCGGCCGCTCGACCATGACCACGTGGTCGCTGTCGATCTCCGTGTACCGCGCGCCCCGGATCCCGGCCGCCAGGGCGCGTGAGCCCGCAGGCAGGACCATGCTGTCGCTGGTCGCCGCGACGACCAGCGTCGGGACGGCGACCCCGGCCAGGTCACCGGTGGTGTCGAGGGAGGGGATCAGGTCGATGTGCGGGTGGAGCTCGGGCGGCACCTCGGCCCGCCAGCCGGGGAGGAGGCCGAGCAGGTGGTCGTCGGGCCGCGCGAACCCGGCGGTCAGGACGAGCGCGGTCACCCGCTCGGGATGGCGTACGGCGGCGCGCACCGCCACCAGCGTGCCGAGCGAGAAGCCGAGCACCGCGAACCGCCCGACGCCGCGCCGAACGGCGGAGTCGACGACCGCGTCCGTGAGCTCATCGAGGTCCAGTGGGAGAGCGGCGACCGGGGTCTCTCCCGAGCCGGGGTAGTCCGGGGCGACGACGGTGCGGGTGGCGGCGAGAGCGGGCAGGACCGGGGCGAAGTTGCTTTCGATGCTGCCGGTGGCGCCGTGGGCGAGCAGCAGTCCTGGGCCGGTTCCGGTGACGGTGGTGGCGAGGACGTGGAATGAATCGCGCATGCCTCGTACGTTGACCCATCACACCGGTGTGAAGGTCAAGTCCAGGTGTGGCGAGGAGAATCGATGCGGATAGGCGAGCTGGCACGGCGGACCGGAGTCGCGGCCCGGCTGCTGCGGTACTACGAGGAGCAGGGCCTGCTGTGCCCCGACCGCGACAGCAGCGGATACCGCGTGTACGCGCCCGACGCCCCGTACGTCGTCGCCCGCATCCGGGGCATGCTGGCGGCCGGGCTGACCACCGACGCCATCCGCGAGATGCTGCCGTGCGCCACCGACGCAGGGCCGGGGATCGACCCCTGCCCGGAGGTGCTGCGGACGATGACCGCGCACCTGGAGCGAATGGACGCGGACATCGAGTATCTGCGCCGCCGCCGGGCCGCGCTGGCCGCGTTCCGTGACGCGACCGAGGCGCGGCAGAGACGGGCGCGGGCCCGCTGAAGGGTACTGGCCGCCTTCCACGCTGACTGCAGGAGCTCAGCAGCAACAGCAGGCGGTCCGCTCTCATCGCGCGATCGCCACTTCGTCACCGTATGGCTGACACGGGATGTCAGCCATCGGGTCGATCCGTCGCTTCCACCTTCACCGCCGGTGACGAGCGCGTGGTCGTCTTCGCGGGGAAGGTCTTCCGCTATCGGCGCGGCGACGAGACGGGCCGCGCCGAAGCCATCGCGTACGGGGCCGGTCGGTGGGCACTCCCGAGCATCAGCCCGACCGGAAGGAGTGACCCCGGCGGCGCCATTCTTCCGCCAGCAGTTCGTACGAGCGGACCCGGTCCGCATGGTCGTGGGTGATCGTCGTGATGAGCAACTCCTCCGCGCCCGTGGCCTCCTGGAGCTGTTCCAGCTGATCGGCCACCCGGCCCGCGGAGCCGACGAACTGCGTGTCGAGGCGGTCCTGGACGAGTGCGCGATCCTCGTCCGGCCACGCGTGGGCCCGCGCCTCCTCCGGCGTCGGGAACTCGATGGCGCCCTCGGCGGTGCGGATGCTGCGGACCCACGGGCCGTAGCCGGTGGCGAGTTCGCGGGCGCTTGCGTCGTCCTCGGCGACGACGACGTCGGCCGACACGCTGACGTACGGCTTGTCGAGGAACTCGGAAGGCTGGAAGAAGGCCCGGTAGCCGTCCACCGCTTCCAGGACCGTGGCCGGGCTGACGTGGTAGTTCGCGGCGAAGCGCAGGCCTCGTCCGCCCGCGACCTCCGCGCTCTGGCCGCCGCTGCTGCCCAGGATCCACACCTCCACGTCGGCGCCCTCGCCCGGGACGACGTGCGCCTCGACGCCCTCCGGGGAGCGATAGGTGCCTGCCAGGAGGGAGAGCAGGTCGTCGATCTGCTCGGCGTAGTCCTGCGACTCGGCGTTCGGCAGCAGGAGCAGCTTGCGCTGCAGGGCGATCCGGGGCGAGCGAAGCAGGTACTCGAAGGAGAAGCGGGGAGGGATGAGCAGGCCGTTCGGGGCACGGCCGTCGACGACCGGGGTCGCCGTCGGCAGCGGGGCCGCCTTCTCTCCCGGTGGACGGCCGCCGGAGCGCCCCAGGCCGAGGTCGAACCGGCCGGGGTGCAGTGCGTCGAGCAGGCCGAACTCCTCCACTGTGGACAGCGCGGTGCGGTGTCCGAGCTGTACGGCGCCGGAGCCGAGCCGGATGGTGGAGGTGGCGGAGGCGGTCAGGGCCAGGACGACGGCAGGGGACGTGCCGGCCACGCCGGGGTTGAGGTGGTGCTCGGCGAACCAGTAGCGGGCGTATCCGAGACGCTCGGCCTGCTGGGCGAGGTCGATGGAGTTGCGCAGGGCATCGGCCGCCGTCGAGCCGGACGGGATCGGGACCAGGTCGAGTACGCCGAGAGGGATGTCAGACACGGGCGGGCTCCTCCTCAGGGATCGGTGGCACCGGAAGGACCGGGCCCCATGGGAACGGCGGGTCGGGGATCCCGCGTCGCAGCACCGGAGCTGCCTCGGACTGGAAGAGTTCCAGCGAGTCGCGGTGCTGCCTGTCCGTCAATCCGCCGGCGTCCGCGTGCAGATGCAGCACCGTGTGGCCGAACTGCTCGTGGTAGCGGTGCACCTTGTCGATGATCTGCTGCGGGCTGCCGATCAGGGCCGAGCTGCGCTCGACGAAGTCCTCGACGGTCGAGAAGACCGGCATGAGGCCCAGCCGTTTCTGGAAAGCCAGGCTGGCCCCGAACACCTGCCGGTACGTGGTGATCGCCTCCTGGGACGTTCGAGCCACCTAGATGCCCGCCGTGCCCGCGCCGACGGCGGCCAGGTCCGCCGACTCCTTGCTGGTGGCGCTGCCGTGCCAGACCCGGACGGGCTGCTGGCAGGGCCGCGGCCACACCTCGGCGTCCTTCAGCGCTGCGGTGAACAGCCGGATGCGCCGGGTCAGTGCCGCGATGTGGCTGAGGACCACGGTCGGCGAGGAGGAGGTGAACGGCCGCTCGTGACGCTCCACGCCGAAGCCGTCGAAGCCCAGCTCCTCGGCGAGCAGGGCGTTGTCGAGGACCTCACGGAAACGGTCGTGGGTCGGCTTCTGAAGGCCCGTGATCGGATCCGGGCAGTGCACGATCAGGGTGATCGGGAGGAACTTCACGACGCCGCCCGCTCGTCGCGGACGTCGTCCGGGTGGGCGAGGCCGAGGTGGTGGCGCAGGGTCGGGCCCTCGTACTCGGTGCGGAACACGCCCTGTTCCTGGAGAAGCGGGACGACCTTGTCGGCGAAGGCGTCGAGGCCGGTGGGAGTGATGTGCGGGACGAAGATGAAGCCGTCACTGGCGTCGGTCTGCACAAACTCGTTGATGGTGCGGGCGATGGTCTCCGCCGAACCGATGAAGTTCTGCCGGTTGCCGGTCTCGATGACCAGGTCGCGGATCGACCAGTTGTTGGCGGCGGCGAGCTCGCGCCACTCGCGGGCAGTGGCCAGCGGGTCCCGGTACATGCGGACCTGGGCCCGGCCCTTGGAGATGTGGTTGTCACTGACGTCCGGGTCGATGTCGGGGAGCGGCCCGTCCGGGTCATAGGAGGACAGGTCCCGGTTCCAGACGAACTCCAGATGCTTGAGGGCGGTGGCCCCGCTGACCTGCTGGCGGCGCACCTCCTTGGCCAGCTCCTCCGCCTCGGCATCCGTGTCGGCGAGCGTGAAGGTGGCGGCCGGCAGGATGAGCAACTGGTCGGGGTCGCGGCCATACTTGGCGAGGCGGTTCTTGACGTCAGTGTAGAAGGCCTGGCCCGCCTCCAGCGTGGCGTACCGGCTGAAGATCGCGTCAGCGCTGGACGCGGCGAACTCGCGCCCCTCGTCGGAGTCGCCCGCCTGGAAGATGACCGGACGGCCCTGCGGGGAGCGCGGGACGTTGAACTGGCCGTGGATGTCGAAGTGTTGCCCACTGTGGACGAAGGCGCCCGCCTTGGCGTCCCGCAGGAAAGTGCCGGTCTCCTGGTCGGCGAGGATCTCGTCGCCGTGCCAGGAGTCGAAGAGTTCGTTCGCCGTGGCCAGGAACTCCTTGGCCCGGGAGTAGCGCTCCTCCTGCGGCAGGAACCCGCCACGGCGGAAGTTCTCGCCGGTGAAGGCGTCCCAGGAGGTGACCACGTTCCAGGCGGAGCGGCCGCCGGAGAGGTGATCCAGGCCGGCGAACTGGCGGGCCACCTCGTAGGGCTCGTTGAAGGTGGAGTTGATGGTGCCGGTCAGACCGAGATGCTCGGTCACGGCGGCGAGCGCCGCGAGAACGGTGAAGGTGTCGGGTCGGCCCACGACGTCCAGGTCGTAGATCTTCCCGCCCTGCTCCCGGAGCCTGAGTCCCTCGGCGAGGAACAGGAAGTCGAACCTGGCGCGTTCTGCGGTCCGGGCGAAGTGCGCGAAGGAGCTGAACTCGATGTGGCTGCCGGCCTCAGGGTCGCTCCACACGGTGGTGTTGTTGACGCCGGGGAAGTGGGCGGCCAGGTGGATCTGCTTCAGCGGCTTGCTCATGGTCGTACGGTCCCTCCGGCTCAGGCAGTGGCAGCTGTGGCAGCGGCGTAGCGGTTGGCGGGGCGGGCCAGGCCCAGCAGTCCGCGCAGGGTGTCGGCCTCGTAGGCGCGGCGGAAGGCGCCCCGGCGCTGGAGTTCGGGGACCAGACCCCGGGTGATCGCCGGGAGGTCGTGGCCGAGGACGGCCGGACGCAGCCGGAAGCCGGTGAGACCGGCCGACTGCAACTCCTGGAGCAGATCGGCGAGTTGGACGGGCGTGCCGGTGAAGATGTGGGCGTCGCTCGTGTACGGCTCTCCCGCGAGGGCGTCGAGGCGCTCGCGTCGAGCCGTCGCGGCGGCCGGGGTGTCGTCCAGGAAGACCACCAGGTCACCGAAGATGTGCAGGGGCTGGTCGGCACGGCCTGCCACCTCCTGCTCGGCACGGATTTCCTCGACGATGGCGCGGGCCTGGCCGGCATCGTGCGGGGTGACGTAGCCGATGTCGGCCTGGCGGGCCACCAGACGGTACGGGACGGTCTGGTGGGCGAGGGCGGTGACGACGGGCTGTCCCTGCGGCGGGCGAGGGGTGATGGACGGGCCCTTCACGCTGAAGTGCCTGCCCTGGAAGTCGATGTAGTGCAGCTTGTCGCGGTCGATGAAGCGGCCGGTGGAGACGTCCCGGATCTCCGCGTCGTCCTCCCAGCTGTCCCAGAGCCGGCGTACGACTTCCACGTAGTCGGCGGCCTCGTCGAAGAGATCGGTCATCAGGTCCTGCGCGGCCGGGCTGTCGTAGGCGTCGATTCGGGGGATGGTGCGGCGGCCGAAGTGCACGGCCTCGTTCGGGCGCGCGGTGATCTGCACCCGCAGGCCCGCCCGGCCGGTGCTGACGTAGTCAAGGGTGGCGATCGCCTTGGAGATGTGGAACGGCTCCGTATGGGTGACCACTGTGGTCGGGACCAGGCCTATGTGCCGGGACAGCGGGGCGATGCGGGCCGCGATCAGGACGGCGTCCAGACGGCCGCGCACCTGGTCGGTGCGCTCGTCCGGGTCCAGGAAATGGGAGGACTGCGGGCCGAGTCCGTCCTCGATGGTCACGAAGTCGAGCAGGCCGCGCTCGGCCTCGGCGGCCAGGTCGGCCCAGTATCCGGCGGCGAACAGGTCCCGGGGACGGGCCACCGGCTCGCGCCAGGAGGCCGGATGCCAGCCGGTGCCGTCCAGGGCGACGGCAAGATGCAGGGAAGAAGGGGGTGTTGACGACACGAGTGGGTGCCTTCCTGGAAGTCCTTACGAAATCGCCGCCCCTCGCGCAGGGAGGGGCACGGCGGTGACGAGCGCGGGACGGGGTCCCCCGGCCGAAGTCCCCCAGCCTCCGGCCGGGGCCCCAGAGGAAGGTCAGGGGCGACAGAGCGCGCCGGCCACGCGCTGCAGATCTATGTGCGGCCGGGAGTGGAGGCGGACGACGCGGCGCGGGTTCAGGACACGAGGGTGGGGCAGGTGTCGCATGTGCCGCACCTCCGTCCGCCGCGCCGTACTGCACATTGCGTCGTGAGTCACAACGCCCCGGCTCCGCGGTGTGTTCCTGGGGTGCGCACCTGGAGGATCCTCGTCCGGCGGCGCAGGGTGAAGCCGATCGACTCGTACAGCCGGATCGCGTGCGTGTTGGTCGCTCAGGCGCAGCAGCGGGGCGTCCCCGCGTTCCCGGATGCCCGCGGCGACCGCGCGCACCACAGTCGGGTGGCCGGTCCCCGGCCGCGGTACGCCGAGTCGGTGCAGACGGCGCTGATCTCCGTCCAGCCGGGCAGCCTCAGCCTCCCCCAGCCTCCGGCCGGGAGGGACCCCCACCTCGCTTCGCTCGGCGAAGCGGGCGTGCGGGCAGGCCAGTGCGGCCCAGACCGCGTTGTCCAGGAGGTGTGTGCTCGGGTTGGCCGGCGCTGGGGGGATCACCCCACCATGTCTAACAGGCAGTTCAGGGGTGAATCATTGCAGCTGCATGAAATTCCGCCGGGTCGGGTCGGCTCCGGTCTGGTCGGCCGACGGGAAGGGGCCCAGAAGCCGACAGCATCGCGGATCAGGACGACCACGCCACGCTTGGGGAGGGCTTCGCGCTCCAGGATCAGGATCTTGCCGATGAACGAGATCTGGCCGTAGTTCTCCTGCAGTCGGCGCCACTCCGTGGGCAGACTGCAGTCCCGGATGCGGCGCAGCCCGGTCGCCACGTCAGGGACGATCTTCTGGGCTCCGACCACCCAGATCGCTTGCGGGCGCCCGACGCGTACGGGGCGAGCTGGCTGCCGGTCGCGGAGCCGACCAACAGAACGCCGTCCTCGGAGACCGCGTGCACACTGCCCACCACGACGTCGGGCGTCGCGGCCAGCCGGATACGGGCGTTGACGTCTTCGCCCAGGTCACCCGCGGTGGTCCGTACGCAGTGCAAACGGCCGGAGTCGTCGACGGCCTCGGTGATGCCTGTCAGCCTCAGCGTCTCGCTCGACGCCGTGAACACCGACTCCCCGTCCGGGACGAGTGAAAGAACGAGTCCGCGCGCGTCGGTCACGGTGTCCACGACGTGCACGACGAAGCCGTTGCCGCGCAGGGCCTCGGCCGCGCGGTCCAGCCGTGCCTCGTCGGCGGGGATCGCGAAGGTCTCGTCAACTGCGGGTGCGTGCACGGTCATAGGGGTCTCCCCGGCGGTGGATCGGTTCCGTCTGGTCACCCTCGGATGCGTCGCCGAAGCCTGCGCTTGAACCCTGCTGCTGTCCGTCCGAGGAGACACCCATGCCCCCACCCGTGCGAACCGGCGGTCCGGCAACCGTCGAACTCTCCTGGAAGTCGCGCCGGTCGACGCCGGACGGCACCTGACGGGTGGCTCGGGCCGCCGCGAGCCAACTGACGGCCCAGGTCCGGCTGTTCGTGATCTGCGTCGGGGCGCCGCCCGCCGCGATGGTGGACGCCGTCGTGTCGTAACAGTCGAGCACTACGGACGAACGCGGCTGCTCCTCCACCACGGCGGCCGCGGCGGACGGGACGGTGACGGAGGCGGCCGGCAGGACGGCCGAGCCCAGCGCCACCAGGACAGGACAGACGGGATGACAGGTTTCTGAACGGCTTCACGCGTACTCCTTCGCGGACGTGCGGATGACCGGTGGTGTTGTTGACGCCGGGGAAGCGAGCGGCGAGGTGAACTCGCGTCCGACGCTTGGGCGTTCGGGAGACGTCGTGGCGTGCGTCATCGCACCGGCTCGGTGTCTCGGGTGCAGCGGCCGGCGTGGCGGGGCAGATCGAGGTGGTCGCGGAGCGTGCGGCCTGTGTAGTCGGCGCGGAACAGGCCGCGTTCGCACAGCGCCGGCACGACGTCGTGGACCACGTCGGGCAGATCAGCGGGGGGGCCGAGGTCGGGCGGAGGTGGAAGCCGTCGACGCCGATGGCCGCGTGTCAGTCGGCGAGCAGTCCGGCGAGGTCCGTGGCGGCGCCGGTGAAGCGTAGTTCGGCGGGCGGGTTCCGGGACCGGTGCCGCTCCCGGGATCGACCGCGACGCGTGCCAGCACCCGCAGCACCGCCGCGCGCAGGTCGCGTACGAAGCGGCCGGCGCGCTGGATTGGGGTGGGCGGCGGGGTGCGGTTGGCGCCGCGGGCGCAGCGGCGCTCCACGTATTCACCGACGAGTCGTCCACCATCGAGGGCCCGGTGCGGCCCGGCCCCTCGCTCGCCGAGCGGGCCGCCCAGTTCTCCGGCCGGGGCCCACGCACACCCCGTACGTCGCCCTCGGCAGCCCCCCCCACCAACAACCGGGCCGTCGCCGCCTTCGCCATCCCCTCGCACCAACGCGCCGGCCTTCCGCCAGAACGACGAGGTGGCCCGCGCGCTCCTGCGCGCCCTGAGCACCACCGAGGCCGAGACGGCATCGTCTCCGGTGGACGGCCTGTCTCTCAGAGTGTGAGATCTTCCCTACTTTTCCTATGGAATAACTAGGGAAATCTTGACGGTGTTCACCGCGGTGCGCAGGATGATGAACATGTCCCGTAAGCAGCATCGACTCGTTCGTCGTCGGCACGTCGACTTTGGTCACGTCGTCAGTGCCGCCTGCTGTCGCGCGTAAGGCACGCGGCTCACACATTCACCCGTGCCACTCCGCTCCCCGCTCTTCCCAGGCGATCAGGCGAAGTGCCCCACTACACCTGGTGCCTGGTGGCCCGACACTCTTCTGAGGGACAACCGCCATGACCACCGCACTTCCGGCCCAGGCCACTCCACACGATCCGCCACTCTCCGACACACCCCACCTTCGCCTGGTGGGCGATACCGCGCAGAGAGGCACCCAGGGACACACTTCCACGCCGCTCGTCGGCTACCTCGTGCTTGTCCCGGAGGGCACCGATCCCGCCGAGCTCTTCGTCAAGGACAGGCCACGGCCTGAGATCCGACCGGTCGGCTCCGCGGTCTCGGCCCCTGTCCGGCCGACGGGAGACGAGGCCGTCCGCATCGATCCGGCGCGACATGTCGCCGAGGTGGACGGACGCGAACTCGATCTCACCTACCTGGAGTTCGAGCTGCTGGCGCATCTCGTTCAGCATCCCCACCACGTGCAGTCGCGCGATGGGTTGGTGGCCGCCGTCTGGGGCTACGACCATGTCGGCGACGGCCGCACGGTTGATGTCCACATCGCCCGCCTACGCCGCAAGCTGGGCGAAGCTCACCGACACCGGATCGTCACCGTTCGGCGCGTGGGCTACAAGTACGTGCCCGACCAGCAGGAGAGCCCCGACGCCGCGCTCTGCGGCCGACCTTGAGGAGACCACTTCCATAGGCCTTGCCTCCGCGCCGTCCCGCTCCACCTAGCCATCCGACCGGACCAGACCCGGCCGAGCTCACTGGCTGCGCGTGGCCCGCGAGGCGGCGGACGACCTGGCCACGGACGCGGTGGCCAGGAAGCAGGCGGGCAAGGCCCCGCTCGACGAGGTGTCCCGGCTGCGCGACCGACGGCGCGATCGGTCAACTGCTCGGCTCTCACTACTTCCTGTCGTGGAACGCCCGGTTCTTCGCGGGGCCGTCCCGCCGCGCAGATCGAGGAGCGGTCCGCAGCTGAGGAGTGGTGTTGGGGCGGCGGTTTCGCGCGTCAGGAGCCGCCTCTGATGCTGGCCAGGACCTCCAAGGGACTGGTGCTCGTCGGTCGGCAGAGCCATACCAGCGGGGTCCTGGTCGCCGACCGTCTCGCCGTGCGCGCCGCGCGGAAGGACACGGGTGAGCCAGTCGCCGTCGTGGTGGATCCCACCCGTCCCGGTGTGGCGATCGACGGCGACGCCGACACCTTCGGCCAGCGGCTCGCGGCCGGCGGCAGCGTGGAGTTCGACGACGTACCGGTGGGTACCGACGACGCGCTCGGCTCCCTGGCCGCGGACGAGGACATCCTGTCGCCCCTGGCCGCCCTGGCAGCTCCGGTCGGACGCCTCTTCTCCGCCCAGCTCCTTCTCGGCATGGCCGAGGGAGTGCTCGCCGAAGCCCGTGAGTACAGCAGGACGGACCACTCACCCTTGCACCCCGCCTGGCCGGTCGGCACCCCGCATGACCCACAAGTACAGACCGCCTACGGAGAATCCACCGTCCTCACCCGCGCCGCGTCGGCACTCACCGATCAGGCACTGGAAGCTGTGCGCGGTGGGCTGGCATGCGGCGAAGCTCTCACCTACGACGAGTACGCGGACATCTCCGTCCTCGTGGCCATGGCCGAAACCGCCGTCCGCCGCGTCCAGGACAGCACAGGAGCCCACCACGCGCACCCTCGACATCATCGGCGCCCGCTCCACCTCCGCGCGGCTGGGCTTCGACCGCTTCTGGCGCAATGCCCGGACCCACACCCTGTACGAGCCCGTCCGTCACCGGCTCCGCGACGTCGGCGACTACTTCCTCAACGGTGCCCATCCTCCGTTCGTCCTGCCCGCCCGACCGGAGGCGGTGACGTTCGGGCGTTCTCCTGGCGGTCACTGATGGCCGCCGAGATCACCGCCTCCTCGCCCGAACTCGGCGTCGGTCTCGACCAGTTGCTGGAGAACGAGCGCAACAACAGCAGCATGTCGCAGGTGTTCCTGGCCATCCCCCTGATCCTGCTCGTCGGTATCGCCATCGACCTGCTGCTCTTCAGCCCGCTGGAGCGGCGGGTGCTGCGCAGCCGCGGCCTGCAGCTCCCCCGCTGAACGCACGGACAGCGAGCAGCACCGGCCTGCCAGGGGCATCGCCCCACAGCCGAGCCGGTACTGCTGTGTACGGAGGATGCGGCCCGACCCAGTCAGTCGACGAACAGCCCCCGCGCCGCGGCCCGCGCGTCGAACTCCTCCAAATGAACCTGGGCGTCCGGCAGGGCGTCGCACATCGCCTCCAGGAGGACCTGCCCCAGCAGCATGGGGGCGCTCACGGTGTCGAACACCAGGCCCGTGCCCACGGCCGCCGGCAGGAGCAGGTCGCTGTGGGCGGCCACCGGGGCGAACGTGCCGTCGGCGATCGTCACCACCGTGAGCCCCGCGTCCCGGGCATGGGCGAGCGCGTCGAGGACCTCGCGCGGATGGCGCGGCAGCGCGAAGCACAGCAGCGCGCTCGCGCCGGCGTGCCGAGCGGTGTCGATCCGGTCGGCGAGCAGCGAGCCGCCTTCGTCGAGGAGACGTACGTCCGGGTGGACCTTCGTGCTGAAGTACGCGAAGCCCCGTGCTGAAGCGGCGGAGGCGCGCAGCCCGAGCACCGGCAGCGGCCGGGAGGCGGCGAGCAGCCGGCCAGCCTCGGCCAGGGGCGCGGGGTCCGCGAGCAGGGCCGTCAGCTGCCGCAAGTTGTCGATCTCGGCCTGTACCGCCTGCTGGTACGGGTTGCGAGGGTGCCCCTCGATGTCCGCGTCGGCGACGGGAGCGAGCTCCCGCACGTGCCGGCGCAGCGCCGGGTACCCGTCGAAGCCGAGAGCGGCCGCGAAGCGGGTCACCGACGGCTGGCTCACCCCGGCCAGTTGGGCCAGTTCCACGCTCGACAGAAAGGGCACGGCGGCAGCCTGCCGGACCAGGCAGTGCGCGATGCGGCGCTGTGTGGGGGTGAGCCGTCGGCCCTCGAAGAGCTGGTGCAGCCGCGCGAGGGCCGTCGGTGTACTCGCACCGGTCAACTCACGAGTCCGGCCGACGTCAGCCACTCCTCGGCGACGGCGCTCGCGTCCTCCTTGTCGGTGACGAGCTTCTTCATCATCTCCACCAGGTCCTCGGTGGTGAGCTTGGCCGAGATGGCGTTGAGGGCCGCCTTGGCCGTGTCGTCAACCGTGGACTTGTAGACGAGGGGCGTGACGTTCTGCGAGGAGAAGAGGTTCTTCGGGTCCTCGAGCACCACCAGCTTGTCTTCGACGATGGCGGGGTCGGTCGTGTAGATGTTGGCCGCCTGCACCTTGTTGTCGTTCAGCAGCTTGAGCAGGGTGCTCTGGGCGCCCGCGTCGAGCGGCTGGAACTTCCCGAACTCGACGCCGTAGACCTTCTTCAGACCGATCCAGCCCTGCGTACGGGTCTTGAACTCCGAGCCTGCGCCGATCGTCCAGTCCCCAGCGACCGGCTTGAGGTCGGCGAGAGTCTTGAGGTTGTACTTCTCGGCGCTCTCGGAGGTGACCGTGACCGAGTCCTTGTCCTCGGCCTGGGCGGAGTCGAGGATCTCCACCGACGACGGGAGCTTCTCCTTCAGCTCGGCGTTGATGGCATCCGTGCTGGTCGCGGTGCTGGTCTTGTCGACCGCGGTCGCCAGCAGGGCGCCGTTGTACTCCGGGAAGACGTCGATGCCGCCCTTGACCACCTGGTCGTAGTAGACCTCGCGGGCTCCGATGTCGAACTTGCGGGTCACCTTCAGGCCCTTGGCCTCCAGGGCCTGCGAGTAGATCTCCGCGAGCAGCTGGTTCTCGGGGAAGTTGGCCGAACCGACGACGAGGGACTTGCTGTCGCTGTCGCCGCTGCTGCCGGTCAGCGGATTGCTGTCGCTGTCGTCGCCGCTGCCGCAGGCGGTCAGCGAGAGTGCGGCGATCAGACCGAAGGCGGCGGCGCGGTACATGCTTCTCATGGGGTGTTTCCTTTCTCGAACAGCTCAGGACTTGGACGCCGAGACCCTGAGGCCCGGCGAGACGAGGGAGCGCCGCAGCGCGGTGAAGAGGATCTGGACGACGAGTGCGAGCACGACGACGACGGTGGAGCCGCCGACGACCAGCTCGTAGTCGTTGCGTGAGAGCCCGTCGACGATGAAGCGGCCCAGGCCGCCGAGGCCGGGGTAGGCGGCGACGGTCGCGGTGGCCACTACCTGGATCGCGGCGATCCGCAGGCCGAGGAGGATCAGGGGCAGCGCCATCGGGACCTCCACCCGCACCAGTACCTGCCACTCGGTCATGCCGACCCCCCGCGCGGCGTCCCTGGTGGCCGGGTCCACGCCGCGGACGCCCTCGAATGTGTTGATGAGGATCGGCGGGACCGCGAGGGCGACCAGGGCGACCAGTACGGGCGTGGTACTGAGCCCGGCGAGCGTGACGACGAGGACCACCAGGCCGAACGTGGGGATCGCCCGGACCAGGTTCACCACGCTGGCCACGGCGAACGCGCCCCGTCCGGTGTGCCCGACGAGCAGCCCCAGCGACAGCCCGATCAGAGCGGCGAACAGCAGCGAAACGCCACTGTAGGTGAGGTGTTCCAGAAGCCGCTGCGGGATTCCCTCGTCACCGTGCCACTGCTCCGAGGAGGTCAACCAGTCCCCGATGAGCTGGAGTTGGTCCAGGAGGTCATTCATGACGCCGTCACCTTGCTCCGGGACCACGGGGTGAGCAGCCGCTGCGCCAGCACCAGCAGCGCGTCGGTGGCGAGTGCGAGCAGCATGATCAGCACGATCGCGGTGACGATCGGAGTCGGGAAGTCGAGCTGGAGGCCGCGGGTGATGTAGTAGCCGAGACCGCCCTGTCCGATCAGCTGCCCCACGGCGACGAGGCTGATGGACGAAACGGCGGCGACCCGTACCCCGGCGATGACGACGGGTACGGCGATCGGCAGTTCGACCTGGACGATACGGCGGACCGTACCGAAGCCCATCGCGGTGGCCGCCTGCCGGACCGGTTCAGGGACGGAGGCGAGGCCGTCGACGACGTTGGGCACCAGGACCGACAGGGTGTAGAGCGTCAGCGGGATCATCACGGTCTGTTCGGTCAGCCCGGTGTACTTGACGAAGATCATGAACAGGGCCAGTGACGGTATCGAGTAGAGGATGTTGGTCACGGTCAGGGTCGGCGGGTACAGCCATCGCCAGCGGTGGCAGAGGACGCCGAGGGGCACGGAGATGATCAGCCCGAACAGCACCGGAAGCAGGCCGAGTCGTAGATGGATACCTGTGTAGTCGGCGAGTTCACCGGCATGATCACCGATCCAGCCCCAGCGGACCAGCGGCTCACCGTCACTCATCGCTGACCACCCCGGCCTCAGCGGCGGCCATCACGGCGGACAGCTCGTAGGCGTCCGCGACTCCGACGACCGCGCCGTCCGCGTCCACGCCCACCGCGAGCCGGGAGGGTGACAGGAGCGCCGAGTCGAGGGCGGCCCGCGCCGAGTCGCCGACCAGGCTGAAGGTGTGACCGAGCGGCGTCAGAGGTACGTCCGCGAGCGTGCCGCTCTCCGGCAGCGCGGCAGCCTCGGTCCAGCCGAGCGGACGCCGCTCGTCATCGACGACGAGTACCCAGGGCTCGTCCGCGGCCCGGGCCCGTGCCACGGGAGAGGTCGCCGGCAGTACCGCGCCGTCGCGCAGCGGCACCTCGGCCGCCGTGACGAAGGACAGTCGGCGGATGCCCCGGTCCTGGCCGACGAAGCCGGCCACGAACTCGTCCGCGGGGTGGGCGAGCAGCCGCTCCGGGGTGTCGAACTGGGCGAGCTTCCCGCCGGTCCGGAACACCGCGATGTTGTCGCCGAGTTTGATCGCCTCGTCGATGTCGTGGGTGACGAACACGATGGTCTTGTTCAGCTCCTTCTGCAGGCGGATGAACTCCGCCTGCAGCTCGGCCCGGACGATCGGGTCGACCGCGCTGAACGGCTCGTCCATCAGCAGCACCGGCGGATCGGCGCCCAGTGCCCTGGCCACCCCGACCCGCTGCTGCTGCCCGCCCGAGAGCTGGTTGGGATACCGCTTGGCCATGTCGCCCGGCAGCCCGACCAGTTCCAGCAGCTCCGCCGCCCGGGCCCGCGCCTTCTTCCGGTTCCAGCCGAGCAGCAGCGGCACGGTCGCGATGTTGTCGAGGATGGTCCGGTGCGGAAAGAGACCCGCGTGCTGGATCACGTACCCGATGCCGCGACGCAGCTCGGGCGCGTTGATCTCCCGGATGTCCCGGCCGCGCAGGCTCACCGTGCCGGTCGTCGGCTCCACCATGCGGTTGACCATGCGCAAAGTGGTGGTCTTGCCACAGCCGGAGGGACCGACGAGGACCGTGATGCCGCCCTCGGCCAGCTCCAGGGACAGTTCGTCCACGGCTGTGGTTCCGTTTGGATAGTTCTTGCTCACCGCGTCGAATCTGATCAAGACTGCCCCTTACCCGACTGCATATGGTCATGCAGAGTTACGGGTGACTGAATGGCAGTCAATGGCCTGCTGTGAACGGCGTATTACATTCGTACGAAATTGGCAATTTCCCAGCTCAGAAGTGGGGACACATCCCATGGAACCGGTCTGGTTCACCTTCCTGAACGGCTCGGACATCGCACAGCTCGACCTGACCGACAGCGAGATACTCGACGCCGTCGAGGAGGGACTACGCGCTCAGGGTTCGGGCGAGGCAGTGATCGAACCGCGCGTCCACCTCAGGCCCGATCCGGCGTTCAACGGCCACTTCAACGTCCTGCGCGGCTATGTCGCCCCACTCGCCCTGGCCGGGGTCAAGATCGTGGGCGATTACGTCGACAACTACAGGGCCGGCCTGCCCTCCGAGATGGCCTTGCTCAACCTCTTCGACCCACGTACCGGCATGCCGGTGGCGGTCCTCGACGCCACCGCCCTCACCGAGATGCGCACCGGCGCCCTCACCGCGCTGGGAGCACGCCATCTGGCCCGCCCGGACGCCAAGGTGCTCGGTCACATCGGCGCCCGAGCCACGTCGTACTGGAACGTGCGGCTGCTCGACCGGATCTTCGACCTCGGCGAGATACGCGTCCACTCGCGCCGCCCCGACAGTCGCAAGGCCTTCGCCGAGCGACTGGAGCGGGATCTCGGCAAGCCGGTGATCGTGACCGCGGACTGGCGGACCTGCGTGGAGGGCGCGGACATCGTCGTGGAGGCGTCACGTCTGGAGCGGCCGGAGCCGCTGCTCAGGACCGAGTGGATCGCCCCCGGAGCCCTGGTCGTGCCGTACGGAACGAACAGCGCAGTCGAGCTCACCCTCACCGACATCATGGACAAGATCGTCGTCGACGACTGGGGTCAGGCGCACGCCGGGCCGTTCGGCGCCCTGCGCGCACATGTCGACTCCGGCAGGCTCGACGAGTCCCGTCTGCACGCGGAGTTGGGCGAGATAGTCGCCGGCCGCAAGCCGGGCCGGGAGAGTGACGACGAGACGAACCTGTTCTGGCACCGCGGCCTCTCGCTCTCCGACATCGCGCTGGGTGCCGCCATGCTGCGGAAGGCCGAAGAGCTGGGCGTCGGCCAGAAGTTGAGGTTCTCGTGACCGGGGTCGTCGTCGACGGCAGGTCGCTGTCGTACGACGATGTCGTCGCCGTCGCCCGGCACGGCGCCCACGTCGTCCTCGCGGAGGAGGTGTTGCCCCGGCTGCGGCGCGAACGGGCCGTCGTGGACGACGTGGTGGACCGTCAGGTGCCGACGTACGGTCTGACGACGGGCCTTGGCACTCGCTCGTCGTACGCACTGCCACGGGACGAACTGGCGCTGTTCAGCGTCCGTACGGTCCGGGGACGGGCCAACGCGGTCGGCGATCCGCTGCCGATCCCGGTCGTGCGCGCCGCCGTCCTCGCCCGCGTGAACGGCATCGCGGGCGGGGGCAGCGGGGTGCGGCCGGAGATCCTGCGGCTGCTCGTGGCCATGCTCAACGCGCGGGTGCATCCGGTGATACCCGAAGTGGGGTCGATCGGTGCCTCCGACCTGGTCCAGATGGCCCATGTCGGTCTGGTCGTCATCGGGGAGGGCAGCGCCGAGTTCGCGGGCGAGGTGCTCGACGGCCGCACGGCACTGCGGCGGGCAGGCCTCGCTCCCGCCGAACTCGGTCCGAAGGACGGGCATGTGCTGTGCGGCGCAAGCCCTCTCGCGGCCGGTCAGGGTGCGCTCGCCCTGCACGAGACGGCCACCCTCCTCACGCTGGCCCAGGCGGTCACGGCCCTGACCTACGAGGGCTTCCGGGCGAACACGAGCCCGCTGGACACCCGAGTGCTGGGCCTGCGCCCCGCCCCCGGTCAGTCCCGGGCGGCGGGCGAGCTGCTCGCTCTGCTGGTCGGCGGTGAGCTGGGCGATTCCCGGAACGCTCGGCGGCTCCAGGACCCGATCAGTCTGCGCTGCGCGGCCCAGGTGCACGGAGCACTGCACGCCGCGCTGGACTTCGCCGACGCCGCGCTCGGACCGGAGCTCAACGGCCTGGGCGACAATCCGGTGGTCCTGGCCGACACCGGCGAGATCCTCTCGTCAGGCAACTTCCACACCCCCGCCCTGGCACTGGCCCTCGACACCCTCGCACTGGCCCTGACGCAGACCGCGTCGCTCTCCGCCGAACGCATGCGCCGACTGCTCGACCCCGCCGTCACCGGGCTGCCCGCGAACCTCTCGCCGTACGGTCCTGAGCACTCGGGATTCGCCCCGCTGGCCAAGACGGCGCAGGCGCTCGTCGCCGAGATCCGCATGCTGTCCGCGGCGGTGAGCACCGACCCCCGCCACGGCGCGCAGGCCGTCGAGGACGACTCGACCAACGCGTCGCTCGGGGCCCGGAGGCTGACGACGATACTCACCCGCCTGCGCCAGCTCCTCGCCGTGGAGGCCGTGGTCGCCGCGCAGGCGGTGGATCTGGCGGCGCCGCCCTCGCTGGGGCGGGGACCGGACTTCCTGCACCGCGCGATCCGCAAGGCCGTGCCTCCCCTGGACGACGACCGTCCCTGCGGGGTGGACGTGGAGGTGGTGAGCCGCGACATCCTGGGGTCCGACGACGTCCGGAGCGCGCTGCGCGCCATGGTGGGAGAAGCGTCATGACCGATATCGACGTACACCAGCATCTGTGGACTCCCTCACTGGTGGAGGCTCTGCGCTCCCGCCGAGAACCGCCGTACCTCGACGGCTGGACCCTGTACCTGAACGGTGAGCCGCCCTACGACATCCCGCCCGCCGACCATGACATCGCCCGGCGTACGGATGTCGTCGCCGCCGACGGTCTCGGCCGGGCGCTGGTCTCGCTGTCCGCCCCGATCGGCGTGGAGTGGCTGCCGGCGGCCGAGGCGCGGCCGCTTCTCGACGCCTACCACGACGGCGTGGCCACGCTCCCCGAACCGTTCGGCGCCTGGGCCGCCGCCTGTGTACGGGACATCGACCCGGACGCTGTGGCGGGGGACCTCGCCCGGGGGTTCGCCGGTCTCCAGCTCCCCGCGAACGCCCTTGCCGACGCGGCCGGTTACGCGCGCTGCTCCCCCCTGCTCGATCTGCTCGAAGAGCGCGACCTCCCGCTGTTCGTCCACCCGGGGCCCGCGGCCGCCGACGCGTCGGCAGGGCCTGGCTGGTGGCCGGCGATGGTGCCCTACGTCCAGCAGATGCACGCCGCCTGGTTCGCCTTCCGCGCCTTCGGCCGACCACGTCATCCGCGCCTCAGGGTCTGCTTCGCGCTGCTGGCCGGGCTCGCCCCACTGCACACGGAGCGCTTCGCCGCCCGGGGCGGACCGCTGGGAGGAGTCGACTCCGACGTGTTCCTCGAGACGTCCTCGTACGGTCCGACCGCCGTCGCCGCGATCGTCCACGCCCTCGGTGCGGACGCCGTGGTCCAGGGCTCGGACCGGCCCTACGCCGAGCCGCCGCGGCATCCCGACTTCGGACTGGGCGGGGCCGCGGCGTACGCCTTCCGCATCGCCAATCCTCGGCGGCTGCTCACGGGAAAGGAGTGATCGTGCCGAGATCGAGTCCGGTGTCCTGGGCCTTCTTCGTGGCCTCGTCGTACCCGGCGTCCGCGTAGCGGGCCACACCCAGGGCAGGGTCGGTCCAGAACACCCGGCGGATCTTGCGTTCCGCCAGTTCGCTGCCGTCGGCGACGACGGTGAGACCGGTGTGGATGCTGCGGCCCACCCCGACTCCGCCGCCGTTGCCGACGGACACCCAGGACGCGCCCTGGGCCGCATTGAGCAGCGCGGCCAGCACGGGCCAGTCGGCGATCGCGTCGCTGCCGTCTAGCATCCCCTCGGTCTCCCGGGACGGCGAGGCGACGGCGGCGGGGTCCATGTGGTCCCGGCCGAGGGCCAGCGGGCCGATCTCGCCGCGCCGGACGAGCTCGTTGAGGCGCAGGCCGACCTCGTGCCGTTCGCCCAGACCGAGCCAGCAGATGCGGGCGGGCAGTCCCTGCACGGTCACCCGGACCCGGGCCAGCTCGAACCACCGCTCCAGGGAAGGCGATCGAACCACGTCCAGTACGGCGTCCTCGCTGCGGCGCAGGTCCCGCGGGTCGCCGCTCAGACAGACCCAGCGGTACGGGCCGACCCCGCGCGCGAAGATCGGGCGTACGTACTCGGCCACGAATCCGGGGAATTCGGCGGCTCGGGCGGCTCCGGCCGCCACCGCCTGGGCGCGCAGGTTGTTGCCGTACTCGAAGACGACCGATCCGCCCTCGCGCAGAGCCTGCAGAGCGTTCGCGTGTGTGCGCAGTGATGTCCGTACGGCGTCACGGTAGGCGGCGTCGGGCGGGCGTGCCGGGTCGGGCGTGTACCCGATGGGCACGTAGCCGTGGTCGAGGTCGTGCGCGGCCGTCTGGTCCGTGGCGATGTCCAAGGCGACTCCGTCGGCGACCAACCTGGGCAGGATCTCGGCGATGTTGCCGACGAGCGCGATGGCGGCGGGGTCGGACGAACCGGCGAGGTCGGCGACCGCCGCCTCGTAGTCGGGCGCGATGCGGTCGACCCAGCCCGCGGCGAGCCTGCGTCGCGCGCGCTCAGGGTCGACCTCGACAATCAGGCCGCGACCGCCCAGGTTCGCGATGGCCAGGCCCTGTGCGCCACCCATTCCGCCGAGCCCGGCGGTCACCACCCGCCGCCCGGCGAGCGTGCCGCCGAAGTGACGGCGGGCGATGGCCGCGAAGGTCTCGTGGGTGAAGCCGAGGACGCCCTGCGTGCCGATGTAGAACCAGGCGGCGGCCGTCATCTGCCCGTACATGGTGAGTCCGGCGTCTTCGAGGCGGCGGAACTCAGCCTCGTCCGACCAGGCCGGCACGACCATCGCGGTCGAGATGAGGACACGCGGGGCGTCGGGGTGCGTCGGCAGCACCGCCACAGGCTTGCCCGACTGGACCATCAACGTCTCGTCGGGGCCCAGGCGTTCAAGGGCTGCGACGATCGCGTCGTAGGCCTCCCAGGAGCGGGCGGCCCGGCCGCGACCGCCGTAGACGACGAGCCGCGCGGAGTCCTCGGCGACGGCGGGGTCGAGGGTGTTGAGAAAGCAGCGCAGGACGCCCTCCTGCTCCCAGCCGCGGCAGCGGAGTTCGGCGCCCGTGGGCGCCGGGACGCCGAGTCGTCCGTCACGAAGGGGATTGATTGGATCCATGGATCCAATCTAGTATCCGGGCATGTGTCCGTCGCCGTCTTCATCGAATGACGCCCTCAGCGTCGCGAGCCTCGCCGACCAGATCGCCTACCGGCTGCGCGCCGACATCCTCGATGGGAAGCTGCCGTTCGGCGCCCGCCTGCAGCACGAGGAACTGGCCGCGCGCTTCGGCGTCAGCCGGACTCCGATCCGTGAGGCACTGCGCCAGCTGCAGGCCCTCAACCTCGTGGAACTGGCGCCGAATCGCGGAGCGACCGTGCGCACGCCGTCCCGGGCGGAGCTCGTCGAGGTCTATGAACTCCGCGCCGAAATGGAGGGTTTCGCCTGCGCGCTGGCGTGCGACCGTGCCTCAGCCGGGGATCTGGACGAGCTGGAGCGCGCCCAGGAGCGGCTCACACAGGCCGTCGCCGAGGCCGGGCGCATCGACGACGCGGAACTCGACGCGGCCGTGACGGACGCGAACACCGCCTTTCACGCCCTGATCCACCGGGCCGCCGGCAACCGTCGCCTGACCGAGTCCGTCCAGGGGCTGCTGCACGTCTTCCCGCGCGACCTGGTGTGGCGGGTCATCGCCCATGACGAGAGGGCGCTGACGGCCATGAACGTGCACGAGCACCGGTCCATCGCCGCCGCCCTGCGCGCCCGCACTCCGGACGCCGCACGCGCGTTGATGCGCGACCATGTCCGCGGTGCCGGCCAGATCCTCCTGGCTCACCTCGACGAGCAGAGATTCTGGGGATGAGCGCGCCCCTCGACCGAGTGCTGGTCATCGGCGGCGGCACCATGGCCACCGGCATCGCCGCCCGCCTCGCCGCCACGGGCATCGAGACGGTCGTGCTGGTACGCCGCCGGGAAGCGATCGCGCCGACACGGGACGAGATCGCCAGGCGGGTGGAACAACTCGTCGCATCCGTACGGCCGGTGACCGTCCTCGTCGACCACGCACCTGGGCCGTTCGCGCTGGCCGTGGAGTCGATCGCCGAGGACGCGGCAGCCAAGCGCGCCGTGCTGGCGCGGGCCGAGACGCTGGTAGCGGACGACGGGATCCTGGCGACCAACACCTCCTCGCTACGGCTGGCCGATCTCGCCGAAGACCTCACCCGTCCCGAACTCTTCGCCGGTTGGCACTGGTTCAACCCAGCCGAACTCGTTCCGCTCGTGGAGGTGACGGGCGGGCCGCGCACCGCGCCGGACACCCTGGAACGACTCGCCACCCTCTCGTGGGCCATCGGCAAGGAGCCGATCACGCTCCGGCGCGACCACGCCGGCTTCGTGGCCAACCGGCTGCAGTACGCCCTGCTGCGCGAGGCGTACGCGCTGGTCGAGGAGGGCGTCTGCGGTGCGGAGGACGTCGACCGGGCCGTCGTCGCCGGGCTCGGGGCGCGCTGGGCGGCGATCGGCCCGTTCGCGTCGATGGACGCGGCGGGACTCGACGTCCACGAAGCCGTCACCGAGCAGCTGTTCCCCCAACTCTCCCGCTCGATCGAGGTGCCCGCCCTGCTGCGGGAGACGCGCCGCGGCGGTGCGAACGGGATGAAGAGCGGCCGAGGGCTGCTGGGCGGCTACCCGCCCGAGTCCGCACAAGACATCGTGGCGCGCCGGGACGCGGTCCTCGCGCTGCTGGCCGGTACCGGACGGAAGGTGACGGAATGACGTCCCTGTTGGAACCGCAGGAGGGCACGGCGGCCCTCGGGGAGCCTCAGGCGTCCCTCGCGGGACCTGGAAGAGGCGCCGCGTCCTCGGCGGAACCGGACGAGGGCGTGATCGTCCTGGGCGACCGTCCGCTGCGTCCGGCGGATGTGGTGGCGGTGGCGCGGGGCCGACGTGTCGTGCTCGGCCGCGGGGCCTACGAGCAGATGCGGGCCTCGCGCGCCGCACTCGAGGCGGTGCTGGCCCGGGGAGACACCGTGTACGGACTCAACACGGGCGTCGGCGCGTTGAAGACCGAGGCGATCCTGGCCGACCGGCAGGCCGCGTTCCAGCCCCTACTGCTGCGCGCGCATCGAGTGGGCCACGGACAGCTCGCGCCCGCGGAGTTCGTCCGGGCCGCCATGGTGGCACGGGCCGCGGGGCTCGCGGTCGGCGTCGCGGGTGTGCGTCCCGAAGTCGCCGACGCGTACTGCCGGGCCCTCGACACCGACGTGACGCCCCGCGTCCACCTGATCGGGTCGATCGGGCAGGCCGACCTGAGCCAGCTGGCGGAGATCGGCCTGGCTCTCATCGGCCACGGTGCCGATGGCGAGGCGCTGATCGCACGCGGCTACACGCCGATCGAACTCGGCCCGCGCGAGGCGGGCGCGGTCGTCAACAGCAACGCGTTCTCGGTCGGCATCGCCTGCCTCGCCCTGGAGCGCGCGACCCGCGCCGTCCGGGCCCTCGACGTGTCCGCGGCGCTGTCGCTGGAGGCCCTGACGGGGAACGTCGATGCCGTCCACCCCGCCGTCGCCGGAGTGCGTCCGTACACCGGTGCCCACGAGACGATCGTTCGCCTGCGTGCGCTGCTGGCAGGCGGCGCCTTGCTGAGCGGCGCCAGGCCGCCCCGCTCCCTCCAGGACCCGCTGGCGTTCAAGGTGGTGCCCCAGACCCACGGTGCGGCACGGCAGGCGCTCGCGCACTGTGCCCGCGCCGTCGAGGTCGAGCTCGCCTCCTCCGGGGACAGCCCGATCATGCTCGTCGACGAGGACCGTGCCATCTCGACCGGCAACCACGACATAGCCCCCGTCGCCATCGCGCTCGACTACGCGCGGCTCGGGCTCGCGCAGGCGGTCACAATCGCGGGCGAGCGTGTGCAGAAGCTGCTGGACTCCGCCTTCACCGGCCTGGCGACCGGACTCCGGGCCGATCCCGCCGCGCCCGACGACGGGCTGGCGATCATCGCCAACGGCGCGGCGAGCCTGGCCGGTGAGGCCCGTCTGCTCGCCCAGCCCGTCACTCTGGAGCAGCCCACCAGCGCGATCGCGGCTGGTATCGAGGACCGGATCACGATGGCCCCTGTCGCGGCCCGTCGGCTTCATGAAATGGCCGGTCTGGCGCTGCGGTTGGCCGCCGTGGAACTCATGTGCGGCGCCCAGGCGGTCGACCTCCGTGGGCACGCCGGCGACCTGGGCGAGGGCACGGGACGTGCCTATACGGCGACTCGGCGATCGGTTCCCTTCGTCGGTGCGGGCCAGGCGCCGGACGGCGACCTTGACGCACTGGAGGACTGGCTCACCGGCAACGCCGTCCCGTAACACTCCCACACTCCATGACCGGCACGGCACAGGGGAATGACCATGAGCACGAGCCCGATCGACACCACCGCCCTCACCGAACTCGGCGTGTCCGACCGCCCGTTTCTGCCCGAGGAGTGCGCCGACCGGGCCCGTCGGGCGGCGGCCTTCGTCGACACGAGCGCGCTCGACCGCTCCGGCTCCGGCTCGTATCTGCTGCTGTGGCGCGGCGAGCACTCCGAAGCCTGGCTGAACACCTGGTGGGAGTCGCGTGACACCGGCTACCACGACCACCAGGGTTCCTGTGTCGGCGTGCACGTGATCGAGGGCACCGCATGGCAGGAGGGATTGCCGGTGGGCGGCCCGCGCCGCGCTCGCCAGTACGGACCCGGCGAGTCGTTCTCCTTCCCCGGCTCGGGCGTCCACCGGATGGACCATGACGCCGGCGCCATCACCATCCACGTCTACTCGCCGCCGCTCCACGCCATCGGCCACTACGAGATCATCGATGGCGAACTCCACCGCACCCCTGGCCCACCCGACGAGGGCTCACCCGCGAGCCCCCGACTGCTCGACGCCCTCAACTCGGTCGGCAACTGAAGGTCGGCTGAAGGCCTGTCACCGGCGCCGGTACGGCGCAGGGTCGGGTGCTCGGGAGCAGGGGCGGCGTTCGCGGGGTGCAGTACCTCCACCGCGGCTTCGGTGGTGCGGCGCTGCAGCGGGGGGAAGTAGTGGCGGCGCTGGATACGGCGCAGTTCAGCACGCAGCTTGCGCAGGGTGCACCAGTGTGACCCACAACTGCACGTCGGCGAGGGTGAGTTCGCCACCCAGCACCTGCTCCCAGGAACCGGGCCGCCACTCCAGCGCGTCCAGCGCGCGCAGGAGAGTGGCCAGGGCAATGTCACGTGCCGCCCAGTCGCCACCGGACTCGCCGGCGCGCTGGTCCGACTCCTGGACCGACCGCCTCAATTCCCCGCTGCCTGAGCCGGCTGCGCGCCCGGCCGGCGCAGCGGACGGGACGGGCACAGGACCTTCCCGTGCGGTGCCGGCGGATCCTGGCAGATCTTCCCTCCAGTCCACCGAAAGCCCAGGTCAGCGACACATCCGGCGATGCGTCAGGTGGCGCAACACTTCCGCAACACCACTATCCCTACCGGATCGGTATGGTCCCGAACATGCCACCCACCGACCGCATCCGAGACCACGCCGGCCAGGGCGCGCCCACCGTCGCCGCCCAGCGCACGCGGCGTCGGCTGCGCGCGGACCAGGCACGCCAGCTCGCCGACCTGCTGCGTCACCAACTCCTCACCGGGGGCTTCCCGGCCGGCACCCTGCCGCACGAGTCGACCCTCGCCACCGAGTACCGGGCCTCGCGCAACACGGTCCGCCAGGCCCTCGACCTCCTCCGCGCCGAGGGCCTCGTGGAACGCCTCCCCGGCGTCGGCACGGTGATCGTCGCCCAGAAGTACCCCCACGGACTCGATCGTCTGATGGGCCTCGCGGAGACCCTGCACGAACACGGCCGCGTCACCAACGAGGTCCGCACCATGGGTCCGGTCCCGGCCCCCGCCCCGGTCGCCGAGCGCCTCCGCGTCCCACCCGGCTCCGACGTCCTCTACATCGAACGCCTGCGGCGCCTGAACGGCCTCCCCCTGTCCCTGGACCTCACCTACGTCCCCCTGGACATCGGTACGGCCCTGCTCGGCTGCGACCTGGAGAACACCGACGTCTTCCGTCTCCTGGAGTCCCTCACCGGCCAGCGCCTGGGACACGCCGACATCACGCTCGAGGCGGTCAACGCGGACGCCCATTCCGCCGCCGTGCTCCAGGCCCCACGCGGCGCGGCCGTCCTGATGCTGGAACGCCTCACGCACCTCGCCGACGGCCGCCCTGTCGACCTGGAGTTCATCCGCTTCCGCGGCGACCGCATCACGATGAGCGGCTTGCTGCACCGTTCCCTCTGACACCACCTCGCTGAAGCACCTTTCTGGAGACAGCCATGCCCTTGGCGCCCCAGCGGGCCGACGTGCCCGTGACCATCGACGAGTCGAAGTGCATCGACGGCTGCACGCTCTGCGTGGACATGTGCCCGCTGGACTCCCTCGCCATCGACACCAGCAGCGGCAAGGCGTACATGCACGTCGACGAGTGCTGGTACTGCGGCCCGTGCGCGGCCCGCTGCCCCACCGGAGCCGTCACGGTCAACATGCCCTATTTGCTCCGCTGATCCCCTTGACCTGCTCCGGTGAAAGGCCGAACCGCCATGAATCGCACGGCAGTCGCAGCATCCGCAGTCGTCCTTCTGCTCCCGCTCAGCGCCTGCGGCGGTGATGCCGAGGCCGGCGACGGCTCCACGGTCACCGTCACCGTCGGCTACCAGTCCAAGACCATCAACACGGTCACAGCCGGCACCCTGCTCCGCTCCCTCGGTTACTTCGAGAAGCAGCTGACCTCGCTCGGCGACGGCGTCACCTACAAGGTCGTCTGGCAGGACTACGCCACCGGTGCCCCCATCACCGCCCAGATGACCGCCGGGAAGATCGACATCGGCTCGATGGGCGACTTCCCGCTGCTCATCAATGCCGCCCGCGGCAAGCAGCTGAACCGCCCCACCCACTTGGTCTCGGTCACCGGCTACAACCTGCGCGGTGGCCTCAACACCATCGTCACCGCACCCGACTCCAAGCTGACCTCCCTGAAGGACCTTAAGGGAAAGAAGGTGTCCACGAGCGTCGGCTCCGCCGCCGACGGCACCCTGGTACGGGCCCTGCAGCGCGCCGGCATCGACCCGAACGAGGGCATCGAGAAGCTCAACCAGCAGCCCGCCGTGGGCGCGTCGGCCCTGGCCGCGGGCAGCGCGGACGCGCTCTCGCAGTTCGTTGCCTGGCCCGGCCTGCTCACCTACCAGGGCAAGGCGAAGGCCCTGTACGACGGCGCCCAGCTGAACCTGCCCACCTTCCACGGGGTCACCGCCCGCGAGGACTTCGCCGAGGACCGACCGGCCGTCCTGGCGGCGTTCCTCAAGGCCCAGGCACAGGCAACCGACTACCTCAACACCCACCCCGTCACCGCCGCCGAGAAGGTCGCCGAGGCCACCGGTCTGCCCGCCGAGGTCGTGTACCTCTACAACGGTGCCCACGGCATCTCCACCTTCGACCCGGCGGTCAAGCCGCAGCTCGTCTCCGCGCTGAAGCAGGACGTGTCGGTCCTGAAGGCGGCGAAGCTGACCGGCGACGTGGACGTGAACTCCTTCGTCGACGACCGGTACGTGAAGAAGGCCCTGGGGACGTCCTACACCAAGCAGCTCGCCGCCACACCCCCGGCCGCCGCGAGCGAGGTGTGGCCGAAAGGCTCCGCACAGACGCGGGCCTTCAAGTCGCCCGCCGAACTGCTGAGTTACCTGGCCGCCCACCGCGACACCGTCCGCGCCGCCTACGTCCCCGACGCCACCACCGGCACCTCCTGGTTCGCCGACAAGGCGGCGTGGGTGGCCGACGGCGAGAAGCTGCTGCCGTTCGTCGCCCCGGCGACCGCACAGGCGTACGTCGACCGGCACGACGGGGCGCGTGTCATCACTTACGCCGACGCTCTGGAGCGTGCCTCGTGAGCCGGCCCGCACCACGAGCCGCCCGGTACGCACTGCGGGTGACCGCCCTCGCCGCCGCCCTCGTCCTGTGGCAGTTCCTGACCAGCCTGGACGTCGACCTGTGGCTGCGCTTCTCGCAGTTCCCCACGGTCACCGACGTCGCCCACGCCTTCGCCGACCGCCTCGCCGGGGCCGACTACTGGACGGACCTCACCGACAGCCTGACCCGCATCCTCACCGGCTTCCTGCTGGCGGCGGTGCTGGGTGTGGCAGGGGGCGTGCTCGTGGCACGCTCCCGACTGGCCGAGGACCTGCTGGGCCCACTGCTGGAGGTGGTCCGCCCGATCCCGGCCATCGCCCTGGTCCCCGTCGCGATCCTCCTGTTCCCCTCCAACGAACAGGGCATCGTCTTCATCACCTTCACCGCCGCCTTCTTCCCGGTCCTGGTCTCCACCCGGCACGCCGTCCGTGCGCTGACGCCCGTGTGGGAGGAGGCCGTGCTGACGATGGGCGGCGGCCGGTGGCGCATCCTCGGCTCGGTCGTCCTGCCGGGCGCCCTGCCCGGCGTCTTCGGCGGCCTGTCGGTCGGCATCGGCGTCTCGTGGATCTGCGTGATCTCCGCCGAGATGATCTCCGGCCAGTACGGCGTCGGCTACCGCACCTGGCAGGACTACACGATCGTCGACTACCCGGGCGTCTTCGTCGGCATGGTCACGATCGGCGTCCTCGGCTGGCTCACCTCCATGGCCGTGGAACTCCTGGGCCGCCGCCTGACCCGCTGGCTGCCGCGTACGTCGTACGTCCCCGGCGCGCGCGTCCCGCGGCGGACGCGCGAAGCCCCCTCCCCCGCACCGGTCGGCCCCCGGCCCAAGGAGGACGCGTCTCATGACCAGCTCGTCTGACGTCCGTTCACCGTCCCGCACCGGCACCGGCACCCGCCTCGCCCTGCACGACGCCGCTCTCGGACGCCCCGGCGCGCCCGTGCTGGACAAGGTCGACCTTGACGTGGCCCCCGGAGAGATCCTGACCGTCGTCGGCTCCTCCGGCTGTGGCAAGTCGACCCTCCTGCGCACCCTGGCCGGCCTTCTGCCCCTGCTCTCCGGAGAGATCACGCAGGACGGACGCCCCCTGACCGGCCCGTCCGCCGAACGCGCCCTCGTGTTCCAGGAGGACGCCCTGCTCCCCTGGCGCACCCTGCGCGCGAACGTCGAACTTCCCCTGGCCATCAAGGGGTTGTCCCGCGCCGAACGCCGTATCCAGGCCGAGGCGTGGCTCGACCGGGTCGGACTCGCGGAGCACGCCCGGCGCTGGCCGCACCGCGTCTCCGGTGGCCAGCGTCAGCGCGCGCAACTGGCGCGCGCCCTGGCCGCCGGCCCCCGTGCCGTCCTGATGGACGAACCGTTCGGCGCCCTCGACGCCCAGACCCGCGCCGGCATGCAGGACCTGCTGGTGGAGGCGCTGCGCGGCACGGGCGCCACCGTCGTCTTCGTCACCCACGACGTGGACGAGGCCCTCTTCCTCGGCGACCGCGTGGCCCTGCTGGGCGCGGGCCGCCTCATCTCCGTACGGGACGTACCGCGCCCGCGCGAGCGCGCCGTCCACGACGATCCGGCGCGTATCGACCTGCGGCGCGAAGTCCTCACGTCACTCGGTTCTTGAAAGGCCCTCTGGTGGACACCTCCCTGCAGATCCCGGACCTCACCGACGCGGACGAGATCGTCTGCGACGTCCTCGTCATCGGCGGCGGCACCGCCGGCACCATGGCGGCCCTGACCGCCGCCGAACACGGCGCGGACGTCCTGCTGCTGGAGAAGGCCCACGTCCGCCACTCCGGCGCGCTCGCCATGGGCATGGACGGCGTCAACAACGCGGTCATCCCCGGCCGCGCCGAGCCCGACGACTACGTCGCCGAGATCACCCGCGCCAACGACGGCATCGTCGACCAGTCCACGGTCCGCCAGACCGCCACCCGCGGCTTCGCCATGGTCCAGCGGCTGGAGTCCTACGGCGTGAAGTTCGAGAAGGACGAGCACGGCGAGTATGCCGTACGCCAGGTCCACCGTTCCGGCTCCTATGTGCTGCCGATGCCGGAGGGCAAGGACGTCAAGAAGGTCCTGTACCGGCAGCTGCGGCGGCGCGAGATGCGGGAGCGGATCCGGATCGAGAACCGGGTGATGCCGGTCCGCGTACTCACGGCGGAGGGGCGTGCCGTGGGCGCGGTCGGCCTCCACACCCGCACGGGCGCCTTCGTCACCGTCCGCGCGGGCGCGGTCATCCTGGCGACCGGCGCCTGCGGCCGCCTCGGCCTGCCCGCCTCCGGCTACCTGTACGGCACGTACGAGAACCCCACCAACGCGGGCGACGGCTACGCGATGGCCTACCACGCGGGCGCCGAGCTGACCGGCATCGAGTGCTTCCAGATCAACCCGCTGATCAAGGACTACAACGGTCCCGCCTGCGCCTACGTCGCCAACCCCTTCGGCGGCTACCAGGTCAACCGGCACGGCGAACGATTCGTCGACTCCGACTACTGGTCGGGCCAGATGATGGCGGAGTTCGCAGCGGAAGTGGCGAGCGACCGGGGCCCGGTCTATCTGAAGCTGAGCCACCTCCCGGAGGAGTCGGTCTCGGCCCTGGAGTCGATCCTGCACTCGACGGAGCGCCCGACCCGTGGCACCTTCCACGCGGGCCGCGGGCACGACTACCGCACCCATGACGTTGAGATGCACATCTCCGAGATCGGCCTGTGCGGCGGCCATTCGGCCTCAGGAGTACGGGTCGACGACCACGCCCGTACGACCGTCCCCCGCCTGTACGCCGCCGGGGACCTGGCCTGTGTCCCGCACAACTACATGATCGGCGCGTTCGTCTTCGGAGACCTGGCGGGCGCGGACGCGTCCCAGTACACGCCGTACGAGGGGGAGTTGCCCCTCGACCAGCTCCATGAGGCGCACGAGCTGATCTACAGCCCGCTGCGCAACCCCGACGGCCCGCCGCAGCCCCAGGTCGAGTACAAGCTGCGCCGCTTCGTGAACGACTACGTGGCGCCGCCGAAGTCCGGCGCCCGGCTGTCGCTGGCCCTGGAGGCATTCGAGCGGATGCGCGCCGACATCGCCGCGATGGGCGCCCGCACTCCGCACGAGCTGATGCGCTGCGCGGAGGTGAGCTTCATCCGCGACTGCGCGGAGATGGCCGCGCGGGCCTCCCTGGCCCGCACGGAGTCCCGCTGGGGCCTCTACCACGACCGTCTCGACCACCCCCACCGGGACGACGTGTCCTGGTTCCACCACCTCGACCTGCGCAAGTCCCCCACCGGTGCGATGGAGTTCACGGCGCGCCCCGTCGCTCCCTATCTGGTCCCGGTCGACGGCCTCACCGCGGTCGGCGGCACCTCCCGCCACCTCGGCGAGGTCCACCCGGAACAGGTGGCGACCGCGGGGGCCCGGGAAGCCGCGCCGGTGGCGATACGGCAGGAGCCCGCCCTGACCGACACGACCGCCCGCCCCGATACCGACACGGAAGCTCCGGCCACACCGCGTCTGCTCGAACTGCTCTCTCTCGCGGAAGACGAGCCCCGACTCTCCGCCCTCGCGCCCTACCTGACCGACCCCGAGCCCACCGTTCGCCGGACGGCCGTCACCGTGCTGACGGAGACGGTGCCTGCGGGCACCGGTCCGGCACTGGCCGCCACGCTTGCCGACCCCGACGTCGGCGTCCGCGCTGCCGCGGCCGCCTCACTGCGCGAACTGGTCGAGACGCTGGACCCTGAACCAGCCCTGCGCGACGGCCTCGCCGCCGCCCTGTCCGAAGCCGACCCCGTCGCCCGTGCCGCCGCACTCGACGTCCTGCGTGCCCTGCGCCTCGGTGACACCGGACTGTTCACGGACTCCCTGACGGACGCGGACATCGCCGTGCGTATCGCGGCCGTGCGAGCACTCGTGTCGGTCGACGCCGCCGGGGAGCTGGCCCGCGCGGCCACCGTCGACCCGTCCCGCGAGGTCCGCGTCACCATCGCCAAGGCCCTGGCCACCGTGGCCGCGGGGCAGCCCGACGGCACCACGTCGGCCGGCCCCGGACCCGACATGGTCCTCTCGGCCCTCACCGAGCTCATCGACGATCCCGACGCCCTGGTGCGTGCGGCCGCCTATGAAGCACTGGGCACGACCGGCTGCCCGGCACCACTGGCCGCACGCGCGGAGTCAGCCCTGTCCGACCCGGCCTGGCAGGTCCGGGCAGGGGCCACCACCGCCCTCTCCCTCGCGGCCCCCGGCCTCGCCGTACCCGCACTCGCCAAGGCCCTCGCCGACCCGAACGCCGACGTCCGCAAGGCCGCCGTGGCGGCACTGACCCGGCACCGTGCCACCGAGGACGCCCGAGCGGCCCTGGCCACGGCGACGACGGACCGGGACGCAGACGTCAGGGCCTATGCGGCCCGGGCACTGTGACCGAACCGCTGCGACGACAGAGGGGGCGGAAGGACCGAACGTTGGACGATCTTGACGTGGACGGCCGCCTCTTCGTCGAACCACTGGTCGAGGTAGTCCTCGTCCTGTCCGAGCGCGGCGGCGAGCGCCCGCCGCACCTCACGGCTCACGCGCAGTGCCTCGGCCTGCAAGCGCAGCACGACGTGCCTCAACTCCGGTAGTTCCGGTAGTGCGGACGGCCATTGGTTGGGGCCGACCAGACGCAGTCGTCGGGATCGTCCCGGCCCGCATCGAGCGCCGCCCGTTCCGGACCGATGTCAATCTGCTCGCGCCAGTCGGCGCTGCCCGCCGCGTACTCGGTGCCGGTGCGCGTATAGCCGCGGAACTGCGGTGAGTTGAGGTTCTCGATCTCCAGCCGCTGTGCACGGTGCCGCTTGCGGTGCCGCGCTGCCCGATGCCGTCCCAATCGTCGTCGACGGTGGCACCGGGGGCGTCGTACCCGACGAAGGCGGCGGTGAGGCTGCGTCCGGGGCGAGCGCGAAGACCGGGATCCAGTGGGCGAACAGGGCTCCGGTGGCGTAGTTCTTGGTACCGGTCAGGGTGTACGAGCCGTCGGCCCGGGGCTGCAGGCGGGTGGCGAACTCCAGCGCGTGGTTGGTGCCCTTCTCGGCCAGGGCGTTGCCGAATCTGCGCCCGGCCGGCAGTTCGGCGTAGAAGAAGTCGCGCTGCTGCGTCGTACCATTCTCCTTCAGCACCTCCACGAAGAAGAAGTGGTTCTGCGGAATCTGTCCGATGCTGGCGTCAGCCGCCGACAGCAGCCGCACGACCTCGCCGAGGGTGCGGGTGCTGACCTCGGCGCCGCCGTGGGAGCGGGGCACGCTGATGCCCAGCAGTCCGGAGGCCGACAGTTCGTCGAACTCGGCGCGCGGCAGGATGCGCTCGGCGTCGCGCAGGGCGGCCTCGCGGGCTGACTAGGCGGCCAGTTCTGCGGCGACGGCTACCGCTTCGGCGTCGTCGGCGATCACATGCGTCATCGCGGACTCCCGGCACCGGCGAAGGGGACCTGGGCGGAGGGGGAGGTCTGCCGGCCGAAGGGGTGCTGCCACAGGCCCTGCGCCTGAAGTTTCGGCAGGACGCCCTCGCCGAACCAGTACGCCTCCTCCAGGTGCGGATAGCCGGAGAAGATGAACTCCTCGATGCCCAGGGCCGCGTACTCCTTGATCCGCTCGGCGACCTCGTCATGGCTGCCGACCAGGGCGGTGCCCGCACCACCGCGCACCAGGCCGATCCCCGCCCAGAGGTTGGGGTGGATCTCGAGACCGGTGGGGGTCCCCCCGCTCGAGCGAAGTCGAGAGTGGGGGAGGTTGCCGCCGCCGTGCAGGGAGAGCATGCGCTGCTGGCCCTCGGACTCGCTGCGGGCGAGCCCGGCCTGCACCGACCTCACCGTCTCCGGGTCGAAGCCGTCGACGAGCCGGTTCGCTTCCGCCCAGGCCTGCTCGGACGTGTCCCGCGTGATGACGTGCAATCGGATGCCGAAGCGGAGGGTACGGCCCTTCTCGGCCGCCAGCCGCTTGATCCAGGCGATCTTCTCCGCGACCTGTGACGGCGGCTCGCCCCACGTGAGGTACACGTCCACGTGCCGGGCGGCCACCTCCCCGGCGGCGGGCGACGAGCCGCCGAAGTACACCTCGGGCACCGGATCGGGCAGCCGGGCCAACTGCGCGTCGTCGACCCGCAGATGCTCACCGTCCAGGTCGACGCTCTTGCCCTCCCACAGCCCCCGGACGATTTGAAGGAATTCACCGGTACGGCGATACCGCGCGTCCTTGTCCAGGAAGTCGCCGTAGGCGCGCTGCTCGTGGCTCTCGCCGCCGGTGACGACGTTGAGCAGGAGCCGTCCGCCGGTCTGTCGCTGGAAGGTGGACGCCATCTGCGCGGCGAGCGTCGGTGAGACGAAGCCGGGGCGGAGGGCGACGAGGAACTTCAGCCGCTCCGTCTGCTGGCTGACCATGGCGGTGGTCAGCCACGCGTCCTCGCACCAGGCGCCGGTGGGGGTGAGCGCGCCGACGAAGCCGAGGTCCTCGGCGGCGCGGGCGATCTGGCTGAGGTAGGCGACCGTCGGCGGCCGGTCGCGCCCGGACTCCGTGGCGGGGGTGCCGTGGCCGCCGCCGACGACGTGACGGCTGTCGCCATTGGTGGGCAGGAACCAGTGGAAAGTGAGGGACACGTGAGGTCTCCGATCAGGGATCCATCAGGAAGGTGCGTGAGAGCGGAAGGCCGTCAGAGCAGGCCGTGCCGCGGCGGCTTGGTGCCGTTGAGGACGTACCGGCCGATGTGCTGGATCTTCCAGCGGGCCGGGTCGTGCAGGGTGTGGGTGCGGGCGTCGCGCCAGTGGCGGTGCAGGCCCAGGGAGTCGAGGGCCGAGCGGGTGCCGGAGACCTCGAAGAGCGCGCTGCCGACCTCGACGGCGGCATCCGCAGCCGCCACCTTGGCCGTGGCCACCGCGATCGAGGCCTCGGCGGCCGTGGCGTCGGTCAGATCGGCTGCCGCGGCGTCCACGGCCCTCGCCGCCGCGGTGAGCAGCGCGTCGGCGGCCCGCACCCGGATCGCCAGTTCGCCGAACCGCTGGATCAGCAGCGGGTCGTCGGCCGCGGTCGCGTGCCCCTCGTCGACGCTCTCGAACCAGGGGCGGCTCTTCGTACGGACGAACTCCACCGCCTCGGTCAGGGCTCCGGAGGCGATCCCGGCGTCGATGGCGGCGTGCAGCAACTGAGCTACCGGGCCATGGAGTTGGGGCCCCCGGAAGGTGAGGTGGTGCGGCACGACCCGGTCGGCGGGGACCGGAACCGACTCCAGGCGCACGGTTCCGCTGGCGGTGGTGCGCTGTCCCATCCCGTCCCAGTCGTCCACGACCGTCAGGCCGGGCGCGTCCCGCGGCACGTACGCCACGTGCAGGTTGTCGTCGTCGGCGCGGGCGAGGACGGGGATCCAGTGCGCGAACAGCGCTCCGGTGGAGTAGTGCTTGACGCCGTCGAGGACGTACGACCCGTCCGGGCGGCGCGCGAGCCGGGTGCGGATGTCCTGGATGTGCCGGGTGCCCGCCTCGGACTGGGCGTTGCCCAACCGTTTCCCCTTCAGCACCTCGCCGAAGAAGAACGACTTCTGCTCGTCGGTCCCCTGCCGGCGCAGCACGTTGATGTACACGAAGTGGCTCTGTGGGATCTGGGCGAGGCTGGCGTCCGCGGCGCCCAGCAGGCGGAAGATCTCGGCGAGTGTCTCCGCGCGGACGTCCGCGCCGCCGAACTCCGCGGGCACCGTCACGGCGAGCAGCCCGGAGGCCGACAGCCGTTCCAGCTCCGCGTGCGGGAGCCGACGCCGCGCGTCCCGCTCGGCGGCGTCCTTGCGGAAGTCCGCGGCGAGTTCCGCGGCGACGGCGAGGGCCTCGTCGTCGCCGTTGATCACGGTCGCGGCGCTCATCCGGTGGCCGCCAGCAGGGTCGTACGCCCGCCGAGAGCGGCCGAGAACTGGTCGGTGACCTGCGCCAGGGCCTCGGCCGCGCCGGGTACGACGGTCAGCGCGCCGTCGTCGCCCACGGTGATGTCCTTGTCGAGCGTGAACCAGCCCTGGACGATGTGCGCGGCGCCCATGGAGCTCAGCACGGGGCGCAGGGCGTAGTCGATGGCCAGGACGTGGGCGGTGGTGCCGCCGGTGGCCAGCGGCAGAACCGTCTTGCCCGTCAGCGCGTACTGCGGGAGCAGGTCGAGCAGCGACTTCAGCAGCCCGGAGTACGCGGCCTTGTAGACGGGGGTGCCGATCACCACCCCGTCCGCCTGCTCGAACAGCGCGGTGGCCCGGGTGATCTCCGGGTGCCGGAAGTCGGCGCCGAGCAGGGCTTCGGCGGGGAGAGTACGGACGTCCAGTGGGATCACCTCGTGCCCCTGCGCGAAGAGCCGGTCGTCCAGATGGCGCAGGAGCCGTGCGGTGCGGGAGGTGGCGGAGGGGCTTCCGGAGACGGACAGGACGGTGGCCATGCGGGGACCTTTCAGGAGTACGGCGGAGGTCAGGCGTGGACGGTGACGGGCTCGGGTTCCTGGGCCTCCAGTTCGCGCACGAGGGGCAGCACGCGGCGGCCGAAGTACTCGACCTCCTCGTGGTAGTGCAGGAAGCCGAGGAGGAAGAGGTCGACGCCGAGCCGCTTGTAGGCGACGATCCGATCGGCGATCTGCTCCGGCGTGCCGATCAGTCCCGTACGGAAGCCGTCGTTGTACTGGACAAGGTCCTCGAAGGCGGAGTCCTGCCACATGCCCTTGCCGTCCCCGGTGGACGGACCGGCCTGCTGTACGGCGTCACGGAAACCGTGGACGGCCTGTGTGTCGGCCTTGGCGACGATCTCGCGGAGTGTCTCGCGGGCCTCGGCCTCGGTGTCCCGTGCGATGAGGAAGCCGTTGAGGCCGAACTTCGGTGGCGTACGGCCCACTTGGGCGGCGGAGAGACGCACGTCGTTGATCTGTTCGGTGACGCCGTCGAAGTCCTTGCCGTTGCTGAAGTACCAGTCGGAGACGCGACCGGCCATGGCGCGGGCCGCCGTGGAGTTGCCGCCCTGGAAGATCTCGGGGTGGGGCCGGCCGGGGACGTCGACGGGCTTGGGCTTCAAGGAGAAGTCACGGATGCGGTAGAAGTCGCCGGCCAACTCCGCGTGGTCCTCGGTCCAGATGGCGCGCAGGGCGCGGATGAACTCCTCCGAGCGCCGGTACCGTTCGTCGTGCTCCAGCCACGGTTCGCCGAGGGCGGTGAACTCGCCCTTGAACCAGCCGCTGACGACGTTCACCGCGAAGCGGCCGTGCGACAGGTGGTCGGCGGTGGCGCCGAGCTTGGCGAGCACACCCGGGTGCCACAGGCCGGGATGGACGGCGGCGATGACCTTCAGCCGCTGGGTGGCGAGCAGCAGGGCGAGGCTGAAGCTGGTCGACTCGTGCTGGAACTCGGCGCCATAGCTGGCCATGTAGCGGACCTGGCTGAGGGCGTAGTCGAAGCCGTTGTTCTCGGCGAGCACGGCCAGTTCGCGGTTGTAGTCGTAGCCCCAGTCGGTGCGCTGCTCGATGGTGCTGGTGACGAGGCCGCCGCTGACGTTCGGCACCCAGTAGGCGAAGCGGACGGGGTCGGATCCGGGCGGTACGGGCATGGGGAGCTCCTGGCAGGAATGCGCACGCGAAAGGGCGCGTGCGGTGACAGGGAAATGTGTTCAGTGATCGGGATTCAGGCGTGCGGGGACGACGTGCCCGGGAAAGCCGAAATCAGCACGGAAAACGGCCGAACGTGGAATTCACGAAGGGAGATCGGCGCATGTCCGAGGGTCTCCCTCGGGTGCGCTCAGACCCGACAGCGACAACAGGAGCTGGAGACACGCGCGAGGTCGACGTGGCGTCGCCGCGTGAGATCGTGTCGCTTCATGTCACCGATCCAACCAAGTGGGCGTCCGGCCGGTCAAGAAGGCCCGGAGGTGATTCCACATGGTGAGAGTCGGTATTCACGAGGTTGTGACAGGGATTCCCTTGAACTCGGCTCGCGGCGGGCGGCAGCCTCCTGGTGTGCGTATCGAACAGCTCGAGTGCATCGCCGCCGTCACACGGTTCGGCTCGCTGCGGCGGGCTGCCGAGGAACTGCACCTGTCCCAGCCGGCGCTCAGCGAGACCGTACGCAATCTGGAGCGCGAACTGGGCGTGGACCTGCTGGAGCGCAAGCGGTCCGGGGCGAAGATCAGCGATGAGGGCCGGGAGCTGCTGCCGCACATCACGAATGTGCTGGACACGGTCGACCGACTGCGCGGCTCGGCCGGCGACCAGCACCGCATCAGCTCCACCGACGGCGCCGAGATGGGCAAGCTGATGGTCGCCGAGGGGCTGGGGGCCACGGTGCTGCCCGACTTCAGCGTCGTCGGCGACCCGCTGGAGCGGCGGGGCGCGATCACCGTGCGTCCGCTCGCGGGGGACGGAACCGAGGTGCTGCTGGTGGTGCAGCGCCGCCATTCCGGTTCCGTCCCGCGGGCCGTCCGCGATCTGCACGAGCTCTTCGTACGCAACGCCCGCGCGTACCAAGTCTCTTGCTGTACTTCGCCCAACGGCTGTCCAAGTCTCCTGGTCAACCAGACGCTCTGATCCATGTCTCGTCGGCAGCGACGTCCCGTGCTGTGGCGATCGGCCACGCCGACAGAGGGACGTCGCTGCCGGGGGGCGGCGGTCAGTGCGCCTTTGGTCCGGTGACCGCGGTCGCACGGCCCGGCGTGGCGGCGGCCGCGACGAGTGCGCCGAGCACCGTGCAGAGCCGGGTGATGCCGTCCTGGTCCTCCGCGGCAAGCCAGTCGGCGAAGTCGCTCACCCCGTCGGCATGTCGCGGTGCTCGACGGAGAGGCAGGTGTCGATCAATGCCTGCTGGGCGGCGTCGCATTGACCGGTTCACTGCTCGAGTTCCCCTGGGCCTGCGTCTGTGACACACGCCCCATCAACCCTCCCCAGTTTGATGCCAGTTGGAATCTAACCTATGCTGACTTTAGATTATGATCATAATCTAAAGTCGGATCCGATCACACGACCCCAACAACCGGGAGCAGACATGGAACTCAAGAACGCCGTCGCAGTGGTAACCGGCGCCAACCGCGGGCTCGGACGCCACCTGGCCGCCCAACTCCTGGAGCGCGGCGCGAAGGTGTACGCGGCGGCACGCCGCCCGGAGACTGTCGACCTGGAGGGCGTGACCCCGCTCCGTCTGGACGTGACGGACGAGGAGTCGATCCGGGCCGCAGCCCGTATCGCATCCGACGCGACACTGCTGGTGAACAATGCCGGCATCTCCACGGGCACACCTCTGATCGCCGGCGGCCAGGACGCGGTGCGACTGGAGATGGAGACGAACTTCTTCGGCCCGCTCGCCGTGACTCGGGCCTTCGCCCCGGTCATCGGGGACAACGGCGGTGGCGCGATACTGAACGTCCTGTCCGTGCTCTCCTGGCTGCACGTCGCCGACCACGGGTCGTATTCGGCGGCCAAGTCAGCCGCATGGGCGCTGACCAATGCGACCCGGGAGGAGCTGGCGCCTCGCGGCATCACCGTATCGGCGCTGCACGTCGGCTACATGGACACCGACATGGCCGCCGTCATCACCGGCGAGCAGAAGGCCGACCCCGCCGACGTCGCGGCCCAGGCCCTGGCGGGCATCGAGAAGGGTCTGCCCGAAATCCTCGCCGATGAGACCACACGGCACGTCAAGCAGGGCCTGGCCGCAGCACCTGCCTCGGCATGAGGCCGTATCCGGGAAGGTAGCGGGACGAACGGAGCTCCCATCCGGTTTCGGACCAGAACGGAGACGGTGATCGGGGCTTTCGTGGCGGAGTGGTGTGGCGACAAGGCCTCCCTACGTGGCCGTTTCACATGCCGACGAGAGCCGGCCACCGCTCCGTACCGCTCCTCGGTTTCCCCCGCCCTTCCCTCCACTTCCGCAAGCCGGCCGGGCCCGCGACACCGGCGCGGCGCCCGGCCCGCGCGGTGCGCTGCGTCCGGGTCGACGGCCCGCCACAGATACTGCCGCAGCGAATCGGCGTACCGCTTCCCGAACTTCACACACCAGCGGCGGCCGGTCTCGTAGGAGACGATCACGCCGTGCTCAAGCATCAGCTCAACCCGGAGATCGTCCCACCCGCTCAGCCAACGTGACAGCGCCTGTCCCGGTCGTCCTGACGGATGGCTGGCGGTCGCGTCACGCGGCCACTCGCGCCGATCGTCCCGGTCGGCGCCCGTCAGTGTCATGGTGGATCGGTGTGTGTGAGTCGCTCAAGGGCAGGCCTGTTCCGCCGTGGCGGGCGGCGACGATCTCAGCCGCGATGGACAGGGCCGTCTCCTCGGGTGTGCGGGCGCCGAGATCGAGGCCGATCGGTGAGTGCAGGCGCGTCAGTTCGGCTTCGGTGAGGCCCGTTTCGCGGAGCCTGCGGTCGCGGTCCTCGTGCGTGCGGCGTGAGCCCATCGCGCCGATGTAGGCGGCCGGCAGCCGCAGTGCCGTCTCCAGGAGGGGTACGTCGAACTTGGCGTCGTGGGTGAGGACGCACACCACCGTGCGGTCGTCGGACCGGGCGCGGTGCAGGTAGCGGTGCGGCCAGTCGACCACGATGTCGTCGGCCTCGGGAAAGCGTGACCGGGTGGCGAAGACGGGCCGGGCATCGCACACCGTGACGTGGTAACCGAGGAACTTGCCCACGCGCACCAGCGCCGCGGCGAAGTCGATGGCACCGAAGACGAGCATGCGCGGCGGCGGCACGATCGACTCGACGAGCAGGGTCAGGTCCGGTTCGCAGTGGGATCCGTCCTGCGCGATGTCGAAGGTGCCGGTGCGGCCGGCGTTCAGCAGCGAGCGGGTTTCGTCGACGACGGCGCGGTCCAGGTCGGGATGTCCGCCGACTTCACCTTTGTAGGATCCGTCGTGACGGACCGCCAGCGCCCGCCCGAGGAGCCAAGCCGGGCCACGGACCACGCGGGCGAGTGCCACCGCCTCGCCCCGGGCGGCAGCCGTCAGCGCCGTCTGGAATGTCTTCCTGTCCGGTCCGCCGGCGGGTATGGGGGTGACCAGGATGTCGAGGACGCCGCCGCAGGTCAGGCCCACGGCGAAGGCGTCCTCGTCGCTGTACCCGAACCGCTCGCGCACCGCCACGCCGTCGGCGAGCGCCTGGGCGCACAGGTCGTAGACCGCGCCTTCGACACAGCCGCCGGAGACCGAGCCGATGGCCGTGCCGTCGGCGTCGACGGCGAGCGCGGCGCCCGGCCCGCGCGGTGCGCTGCCGCTGACGGCCACGACCGTGGCGACGGCGAAGTCCCGCCCCTCCTCGAGCCACCGGTTCAGCACGTCCGCGATGTCCAGCATGGGCATGTCTTTCTTGTCGTAGTGCGAACATCGGGCCGTCGTCGCGCCTGCGGCACCCGTAAGGCCACGCGCGACGACGGCCCACAACTGCCGTCGTCTCAGAGCAGCTTGTCCAGCGTGATCGGCAGGTCCCGGATCCGCTTGCCGGTCGCGTGATGGACGGCGTTCGCGATCGCGGCCGCCACGCCGGTCGTGCCGACCTCGCCCAGCCCGATGATGCCCAGGGGCATCGTCTTGTCCGGTTCGTCGAGCCAGTCGACGTCGATCGGGGGGATGTCGGCGTGCACCGGCACGTAGTAGGAGTCGAGCCCGGCGCTCATGGTGCGCCCGTTGCGGGGGTCGACCAGGCTCTGCTCCGACATCGCCATGCCGATGCCCATGACCACAGCCCCGCGCAGCTGGCTGGCCGCGGTCTTGGGGTTGATGATCCGGCCGACGTCGAACATGCCGAGCCAGCGCGAGATCCGCAGTTCGCCGGTGTCGGCGTTCACTCGCACCTCACAGAATTGCGCGCCGCGGGCGGCTTTTGACCAGCGCTGGTCCTTCAGGAAGTTGGACAGGAAGCGGCCCTGACTGCCCAGCGCACCCAACCGTGTGTCCGACCCGACCGAGGCCTCGATGAACGGGCGCCCCGCCGCGCGCAGGGCGGACGCTGGTTCCTGACCGGTCGTGCCCGTACGCCGGGCCAGGGCACTCACCTTCCGGGTCAGCTCGGCGCACGCGGCGAGGACGCTGGTGGCCACCGTCGCCGTCTGGTTCGAGTTGCCGGCCATCGGTCCGGACGGCAGGGTCGAATCGCCGTACTCGACCCGGACCTTCTCGTACGCGATGCCGAGCGCGTCCGCGGCGATCTGTGCCTGTACGGTCGCGGCGCCCATGCCCATCTCGTGGAAACCGCACTGCACGAGCGCGCTGCCGTCGTCGCTCAGCCGTACCTTGACGTCGGCGACCAGGCGCAGGGCCGGGTGGTAGGCCGTGGCCGTGCCCATGCCGACGAGCCACTCGCCGTCCCGCATGGAGCGGGGTTCGGGGTTGCGGTCCGCCCAGCCGAAGCGTTCGGCGCCCCTCTCGAAGGCTTCACGCTGCATCCGCTGGGAGAACTTCTTGCCATCCGTCGGATCCGTTGCGGGCTCGTTGCGCAGCCGCAGGTCGATCGGGTCCATGGACAGCTCGTAGGCGAGTTCGTCCAGCGCCGATTCCAGCACGAAGCTGCCGATCGCCTCGCCAGGGGCGCGCAGCCAGGTGTTGGGCATCAGATCCATCGGGACGAGGTTCTGCCGGGTCAGCATGTTCTCGGCACCGTAGAGGTGCCGGGCCGGCGAGCTGGTCGCCTCGAGCAGGCCCCCGGCCGAGCCCGTGCGGGTGATGCTGTCCTGGATCAGCGAGGTGAGCCGGCCGTCACGGGTCGCACCGAGTGCGATCCGGTTGGTCGAGGCGGTGCGCCCACCGGTGGCGCGGCTGACGGCCGTGCGACTCAGCGCCAGGCGCACGGGCCGTCCGACAGCCTTGGCCGCCATCGCCGCGATGACCGTGCCGGGCCAGACGGCGAACTTCCCGCCGAAGCCGCCTCCCAGGAACTCGGCACGGACACGGACGTGGGACGCCGGCACACCGAACCGCCAGGCCAGGTAGCGGCCGGTCTGGTTGATCGCCTGGGTGGTGTCGTGCACGGTGAGATGGTCACCGCTCCAGACGGCGATCGTCGCGTGCGGTTCGATCGCGTTGTGCTGCAGGCCGGGCGTGGTGTAGCGCAGGTCGACCGACACCTCCGCAGCGGCCAGCGCCGCCTCCGCGTCGCCCTTCTTCTTCAGGCCGGCGAAGGCGAGGTCGCCCTTCGCCGGGGTGGCGTTCTTCTGCTCGGCGGCGAAGTCCACCCGCGCGGGCAGCCGGTCGTAGGTCACTTCGACGAGCGACGCGGCATCGTTCGCCGCGGCCGAGGTCTCCGCGACCACGACGGCGATCGGCTGGCCGTCCCAGAAGACCTGATCGGTGTTGAGGTAGTCGACGTCGGTTCCCGAGACGTCGGGTCCCAGGTCACGCACGATGTTGGGTTTGCGAGGTGGTTTGATCCTCGGCGCGTTGAGGTGGGTGACGACCGCCACGACGCCGGGCACCGCGGCCGCCGCGGCCGTGTCGATGCCGGTGATCGTGCCACGGGCGACGGTGGCATGGACCAGTGTCGCGTACGTGAGGTTCGGGTAGTGGTGCTCGGCGGAGAACCGCACCGCCCCGGTCACCTTCGCGTGGCCGTCCCGGCGGTCCACCGGCCGGCCGACCGCGCCCCCGACGGGTACGGAGGTGTCCGCGCCGGGCTCGGAGCCTGTCCTGGTGCGTGTGGTCACGATGCGCTCCGCTCGGCGTTGAGTTTCCGCAGCACGGCCACGACCGTCCGCTGGGCCAGGTCAATCTTGAAGGCGTTGTCGGGCAGGGGCAGGGCGGGGGCGAGTTCGGCGGCGGCGGCGTGGGCGAAGCTCTCGTCGGTGGCTTCGGCGCCGAGCAGGTGCTGTTCCGCGATGTGTGCCCGCCACGGCTTGGTCGCGACGCCGCCGAGTGCGAGGCGGACGTCGGTGACCACGCCGTCCTCGACGGCCAGCGCGGCGGCGACGGAGACGAGGGCGAAGGCGTAGGACGCGCGGTCGCGGACCTTGCGGTACCGCGAGTGGGTCGCGACCGGCACCGCAGGCAGTTCGACGGCCGTGATCAGCTCGTCGGCGGCCAGCACCGTCTCGATGTGCGGCGTGTCGCCGGGCAGCCGGTGGAACTCGCCGACCGGGATACGCCGCACGCCGCGTACGCTCTCCACCTCGACGACCGCGTCGAGCATCGTCAGCGCCACCGCCATGTCCGAGGGATGCGTCGCGACGCAGTGCTCGCTCGCCCCCAGCACCGCACTGCCGCGGGAAAACCCGCCGATCGCGTCACAACCGCTGCCGGGCACACGCTTGTTGCACGCCGAGGCCTCGTCGTAGAAGTACATGCAACGGGTGCGCTGCAGCAGGTTGCCTCCTACCGTCGCCATGTTCCGCAGCTGGGCGGACGCCCCCAGCAGGATGGCCTGCGCCAGCACCGGATAGCGGGTGCGGATGAGGGGGTCCGCCGCGAGCCGGCTGTTGGTCACCAGGGCGCCGACGCGGAGGCTGCCGTCGGCAAGTTCCTCGATCCCGGTCAGCGGCAGGCGGGTGATGTCCACGACCGCCGCCGGCTCTTCGATGCCCTCCCGCATGAGGTCGACAAGGTTCGTCCCGCCCGCGAGGAACTTCACGCCTTCGCTGCCGGTGATCGCGTGCAGCGCCGTGGCCGTGTCCGGTGCGCTGAGGTAGGAGAACGACTTCACTTCGCGACCTCCTTGATCGCCGAGACGATGCCGTTGTAGGCGCCGCAGCGGCACAGGTTGCCGCTCATCCGCTCCCGGATCTCCGCCTCGTCCAGCTCCCCGCCCGTGTCGGCGAGGTGCTCGGTCGCCGCGCTGGGCGCACCCTCCTTGTGCTCGGCGAGCATGCCGATCGCCGAACAGATCTGGCCCGGCGTGCAGTAGCCGCACTGGAATCCGTCCGTGCGGACGAACGCCTCCTGGAGCGGGTGGTCGACCCCTTCGATGGTCGTGATCTCGCGGCCCTGGTACTGCACCGCCAGTGCGAGGCAGGCGTTGATCCGCCGGCCGTCGGCCAGCACCGTGCAGGCGCCGCAGGCGCCCTGGTCACAGCCCTTCTTGGTGCCCGTATGGCCCAGGTACTCGCGCAGCGCGTCCAGCAGGCTCACCTGTGGTGAGACGTCCAGCCGTTGGGCGGATCCATTGATCCGCAGCTCGATCTCCACGTAGTCATTCCTCCGGTTCGCCCGTGGGCTCGTTCTCATGGGGGCCACCAGGCACATAGGCCGGGACAAGAGGGACTCCGCTCCGCGGACTGCGAAGCCGCCGACCGGGGAACCGAATCACGAGAGTACATCCATAATTAAAACAAGAACGTAGCACTTTGACGAGCTACCGCATCTTAGAAGTCTCGATTTTACATTCACATGCAACAGCATTGATGCAAATCATCATAAATCCGCAGGCCAGGCGTATGGTCTTCGGTGCATCACGAATCAACAACGGGAGTGAAGAAGCATGGGTCGACCCCTGCGGGCCGATGCCGCGCGCAGTGTGCGCGCGATTCTGGAGGCGGCCGAGCACGTGCTCGCCGAAGACCCCGGCGCCTCCATGGAGCAGATCGCCGAGCAGGCGGGCGTGGCCAGAACAACCGTGCACCGGCGGTTCGCCAACCGCCAGGCCCTCATCGAAGCACTCGCCGCCTCGGCGAAGCAGCAGCTCATGGAGTCCATAGAGGACGCCCACCTGGACACCGCCCCACCGCTCGTGGCACTGCACCGCGTCACGGCGAACGCACTGCGGATCAAGAGCGTCTGGCGGTTCACCCTCGGTCACCCCCTCGCCGACACACCCCTCACCGCGGTGATCTGGTCCGAGATCAACGCCGGTGCCCTGGAGTTCCTCGCCCGGGCCCAGCGCGAAGGGCTCCTCGCCCCGGAAGCGGACCTCATGTGGGCGCGGCGGGTCTACTACGCCCTCCTCGACGAGGCTCTGCACGGAGGCGGCGCGGATCTCGCCCCGGACCAGGTCCGGCAGAACGCCGACGCACTGGCCACGCTCGTCGTCGACACGTTCCTGCGCGGCATGGGACCCCACGGCTGAACAGCCGGGCCTGCGGCCCCGTCCCGTCTTGCCCTCCGCCGCCAGCCGTACCGTCGTGGACAGTGCCCGGACACAAGGGCAGAGAGGCCAGGTGCGCCATGCCTCGCACCGGCGGGCCGCCCGGCCGACGCGCACAACAGCCGGACAAGGCCCACGCCGTCGAGTCCGTGACCATTACGGTGACGGACGGCGACGCACGTGTGGCCTACTGGAGCCGCGAGGCCCAGGAGTTCCTGGGATACACCTCTGCGGAGATCATCGGCCGGCCCTTGGACGATCTGCTCTCCGCCGACTTCGCTGCCAGCCTCCGCTTCCAGGCAGCTCAGTGAATTCGGGCGAGAACGTCTGGATTTGCGCAGTGCGCGAGTGGCTGGCCTTGCAGGAATCGCTCTACTTCCGAGGCCACGATGGAGGCGGCGTTGAAAGCGGTCTGCTTGCTGGCGCCGGCCAAATGGGGCGTCATGACGATGTTGGGGGTCGTCAGCAGGCGTGAGCCCGCGGGAATCGGCTCGCGAGGGAAGACGTCGAAGGCCGCGCCGAAGAGCTTTTCGGCGTCCAGGGCGTCGCACACGGCGTCGTAGTCGACGAGGGACCCGCGGGCACAGTTGACCAGCACGCCGCCCGCGGGCATCAGGTCGATCATCTGCCGGGAGATCAAGCCTTCGGTTTCCGGAGTCGCGCGGGCGTGGACGGTCACGAACGTGGAGCGCCGCATGAGGTCCGCCAGGTCGGTGACCTCGGCCGGTGACACGTCGTCCGGACGGACAAAGGGGTCGGCGACGAGCACGTGGGCGCCGAAGCCGCGCAGGATGCGGGCGACCCGGGAGCCGATGGCGCCGTATCCGACGATGCCGACGGTGCTGCCCTCGAGCTCCGGCCCGACCTTGTCGAACATGTAGTAGTCACCTCGCCAGGTGCCTGCGGCGAGGTCCGCGTGGGTGGCGGGGACGCGTCGGGCCGCGGCCATCATGAGGGCGACCGTGTGCTCGGCGGTGGCGGTGGCGTTGCGCCCGGGGGCGAAGGAGACCGCGACGCCGTGCCGGGTGGCTGCTTCGAGGTTGGCGTTGACGGGGCCGCCGCGGCTGACGCAGAACAGGCGTAGATCGGGGCTGGCTTTGAGGATCCGTTCGGTGAGCGGTGCCATCTGGGTGACGCAGATGTCGACTCCGTCGAGGGCCTCGATGAGCTGGTCCTCGGTGCCCGATGCCTCCCGTACCTCGGCCACCTCCCCGAAGGGCTCGACCGGCCAGGGCAGGGTGAGTTCGCGGAAGGTCGCGCCGGGTGCGGCCGGCCGGAGCCTGTCGGTGAGCAGGCAGTTGAGGACGAAGTGGTCACCGGCGGCGAGGATGGTGGTCACTTGAGCTCTCCTGGGGTCACGGGGCGGTTCAGTGTCAGCAGCGAGGGCCCGCCGTCGTCGAGCACGACTTCGTTCAGGGCGCAGTTGGCCAGGAACGGGAAGGTCCGGCGGTACTGGCGCAGCGGCAGGCCGAGTATGCGGCAGAGCGCGAGCCGGATCGCGGTGGAGTGGCCCACGACGAGGACGCGGCCTTCGCGGTGATCGGCCTGGAGGTCGGTGAGGAACTCCAGATAGCGGTCGCTGGCGGCCAGGGGGTTCTCTCCCTTGGGGAAGTGGTTCGTCACCGGGTCGGCCTGGAAGGCTGAAAGGTGGTCGGGAAACCGCTGATGCATCTCCGCGCGCGTGAGGCCCTCGGCGATACCGAAGTCGAGTTCGCGCAGCCGTTCGTCCACGCTCACCGGCAGCCCGGTGCTCACCGCGCTGTCGCGTGCGGTTTCCTGCGATCGTGTGAGTGGGGAGGCGAAGATCGCGGTCAGGTCCGCCTGTTCCGCCCAGTCCGCGAGAGCGCGTGATTGTGCGTGGCCGCGCTCGGTGAGCGCGATGTCGGTGCTGCCGGCATACCGGTTTTCGGCGTGCCACAGGGTCTCCCCGTGTCGGACGAAGATGGCATGGAGGCTCAATGTGCCGTCCTTTCTCGTGCGTGGGTCGCGACGACGCCGGGGAGCCAGCCGCGTTGGACAAGCAGATCGAGCAGTCGGAAGTAACCCTCGTCGTGCGGGTTTTTCTCTGAACGGCGTGGTTCGAGGGTCCGGTCGAGTCGCACCATCGCGGCGGCCACGCTGTCCAGAGCGTCACGGCTCGATGCGGCCAAGACCGCCATGCCGAGCGCGGGTTGCGCGTTGCGCGGAAGGGTTACCGGGCGTTGCAGTACATCGGCGCGCAGCTGGTTCCACAGGGGGTTGCGGGTGGCCCCGCCGGTGAGGACGATCGCTCCGTCGGTCGGGGCGCCGAGCAGGTCCACGTAGTCGAAGCAGAGCCGTTCGATGTATGCGGCGCCCTGGAGCAGTGCGGCGAAGGACTCGGCCCGGGTGGCCGGCTCGCGGCTGCCGAACGCGCGGGCGTCCGCGGCGACGAACGGGAACCGTTCTCCCGGGGAGACCAGCGGATAGCGCAACAGGTCGGTGGGCAGCAGTGCCGCGGCCTCGCGGGTGAGCATGTCCAGGTCGGCGTCCGCGAATTCGCGTGCGACCAGGCCGGCTCCGACACTGGATGCTCCGCCGGGCAGCCAGTGGCCAGAGGGCGATCGGTGGGAGTAGACGACCCCGTGCGGATCATGGACGAGGTCTTTGGTGACGCCTTTGAGGACCAGCGTGGTGCCCATGACCGAGTTCCAACTGCCGACGGCCGTCGCGCCGGAGCCCAGTTGTGCCGCGCAGCCGTCGGTCATCCCGGCGACGACGGCGGTGCCTTCGCTGAGCCCGGTCTCGGCGGCGGCCGCGGCGCAGACCTGGCCGATGACCGTGCCGGGCAGCACCAGGTCGGGCAGCATCGCGCGGGGGATCTCCAACGCGGCGAGAACGGGCTCGGGCCAGGTCACCTGTGCGGCGTCGGCGCCGGTCTTGAGCGCGTTGCTGGTGTCGGTGGGCACCTCGTGCCCGACGAGCTTGCTGTTGATGACATCGTTCTGATGCGCCAGTCGCCAGCCGTTCTCAGCGGCGTGGGGATAGTGGTTGAGCAGCCATCGGAGCTTGGGCAGAGCCCAGGATCGCTGCATCCGCCGGTAGCCGGCCTTGGCCCACTGCTGCTCCCCGGCGGCGTTGACCTGCTCTGCCTCCGCGGCGGCGCGCCCGTCGTCGTACATCAGGGCTGGTGTCACACAGAGGCCACGGCGGTCCAGCATGGTGATGGTGCCGGAGGTCGCGTCCACGGCCACCCCCTGGACCCGGCGCAGGTCGGCACCCGCGGCGCGTGCCCGGTCGATCGCCGTGAGGACGGCGCGCCACCACTGCTCGGGGTGCTGTTCATGGCGATCGCCCTCCCGGCGGCTGGTCAGCGGGCACGAGCCCTCGCCCAGCAGACTGCCGTCGGACGCGGCGACGACCACGCGTACGCCCTGAGTCCCCAGGTCGATGCCCAGCCAGGCATCGCTTCCGCCGGCGGTCATGCGCCGACTCCACCGGTCGAGGTCGGACGTGTCTGTCCGCGGTCGCGCGTCCACAGCGGCCGGTTCAGCTCCCGCAGCTGCAGGAAGTCGGCGTACCGGTCGCTGAAGTCGTCGAACGCCTCCGGATCGGGCTGGTATGTGGCGGCAACCTCCACGTACCGGGCGGCGGCGGTCGGGAAGTCCGGCTCACGGCCGGTGGCGACCAGGCCGGTCAGCCAGGCGCCGCGGGCCCCGACCTCCGCGGAGGCGGGAATCGTCACAGGAAGGCCGGTCACATCGGCGATCAGCCGCATCCAGAAGTCGCTTCTGGTGCCGCCGCCGCAGAGCGCAAGTCTGTCCGGTGAACCCGGGGCCGCGGCCAGGCAGTCGCGGATGGTCATCGTGACTCCCTCCACCAGCGCGCGGGCCACGTCTTCGCGGCCGGCTTCCAGGGAGAGGCCGGACAGGGAACCGCGCGCGGTGGGGTCGAAGAACGGGGCACGCTCGCCGGCCGGGGAGAGGTACGGGATGAACCGCACCCCGGCTGTATCGCGGCTGCCCCGCGCCGCCAGATCCATCAGATCGGTGACAGAAGTCAGTCCGAGCAGCCCCGCCCCCCAGTCCAGGACGTCGCCGCCGCTCATGGTGGGGAAGGCGCGGAGGTAGCGACCGGGGACGCCGAGCGTCACGGTGATGCCCACCGGTTCGTCGGTGACCACCGTGTCCGTGATGACCTCGGTGGACAGGGTGGTGCCGAGGATGCAGCACGCCTGTCCTGCGGTCACCGCGCCGGCGCCGATGGCGGTGGCGCAGATGTCGTACGGCGCCAGCACCACCGGGATTCCTGCGGGCAGGCCGGTCTCCGCGGCTGCCGAGGTGCTGATCGTGGTGACCCGGTGGTCGTCGTCGCGCAGCTCGGGCATGAGTTTCCGCGCCCACTGCAGGCCGTAGAGCTCGAACAGCCGGTCGGACCAGTCGCGCCGCCTGATGTCCATGAACGGTGCCGAGGCGTCCGACTCGTCGACGGCGGGCTCACCCGTCAGCTTCAGGTGAAGCCAGCCACCGCAGGTCAGCAGGTGGCTCGATCGGGCCACCCGGTCGGGGTCGTTCTCGCGCAGCCAGGCCAGTACGGCATTGGGCATGCCGGTGGACACCCGCGACCCGCTGATCCGGAACGCCTCCCGTGTCACCCCGTCGCGCTCCCACTCCGTGATCTGGGCGGTGGCCCGTCCGTCGTTCCACAGCACGGCGGGCCCGGTGGGACGGCCCTGACCGTCGACCAGCCAGGCGCCGTCGCCCTGTGCGGTGACGGCGACCATGTCGGGTACGTCGGGGAGCGCCGCGACGACTTCCCGGACGGCGTCGGCAACCGCGGCCCAGACCTCGGACATGTCCTGCTCGGCCCACCCGGTACGGGGCCGCATCACCTGGGTCGGCCGCCGGCTGACCGCCAGCTCCTTCCCGTCGTCGGCGTATCCGACCACCTTGATGGTGGTGGTGCCCGCGTCGATGGCGATCGCAGTCACCCGCTTCACCCCCGACCGTGGGCCTGGCGCGAGCGCCGGGCGACGGAGTCCAGGCCGACGGCGATGAGCAGGACCGCGCCGGTGATCATGAACCGGTAGGAGGAGTCGAGGTTCAGCAGAGTCAGACCGCTGGAGATCGACTGGATGACCAGGACTCCGAGCAGGGCGGCAATGGCCGAGCCGCGGCCGCCGAACAGGCTGGTCCCGCCGATCACCGCGGCGGCGATGGCGTTGAGGTTGACGTCTCCGGTACCGGTGCTCTGGTTCGCCGCGGCCAGTCGCGACGCGGCCAGGATGCCGCCGACCGCGGCCAGGCCGGAACACAGGACGAACGCCGAGGTGTAGACCCGCCGCACGTTGATGCCGGCCCGGCGGGACGCCTCGGCATTGCCGCCGACCGCGTAGATCGATCGTCCGAACTTGGTGCGGGACAGCACGTAGTGCATCACCAGCACCAGGGCGACGAAGAACACGAACATCCAGGCGACGCCGCGGGTGCGGTTCAGGTAGAAGACCGCGATCAGCAGTCCGGCCAGCAGCAGAAGCGACTGCATGACAAGCCACTGCGGCGACGAGGACGACAGCCCGGCCCCGCGGCGGGTTCGGGCCCGCACCCACCCGGTGGCCAGGAACCCACCCGCGGCCACCACGGCCAGCGCGTACGCCATCCAGTGGGGGACGAACCACAGCTGTGCGAACTTCACCAGGGTGGAGTCGTAGGGCAGGTTGATCGCGTTCTGGCCTCGAAGCAGCCACAGCTGTACGCCGAGGAAGGCCAGCAGCCCTCCCAGGGTGACCACGAAGCTGGGCACGCCGAAGCGGTTGAGCACCTGGCCGTAGAGCCATCCGACCAGGCAGCCGCCGGCGACGGCCGCGAGGAGCGCCAGCCACATCGGTTGCTCGTTCTTGACCATGACGACGGCCGTGATCGCGGCCGACGCACCACTCACCGATCCCACGGAGAGGTCGATCTGGCCGACCAGCAGGACGCAGACGATCCCCAGCGCGAGGACGCCCACCGGGACCATGTCGAAGGACAGGTTCACCAGATTGGTGCTGGACAGGAAGGTCGGATTCAGCAACTGGAAGATCGTCCAGATCACCACGATGCCGGCGACGACGGGCAGCATGCCGAGGTCTCCGCCCCGGACGCGGCGGATCGTGGCCCTGATGCTGTCGGTGATGCCTTGCGGCGTTACAAGACGCTCATCCTGTAGGTCGGTGGCCGTTGCCACCGAGTCTTCGGTGATGGTCACAGCTCTTCCTTCTCTTCCTGCTTTTCCTGCGGGGAAGTCAGCCGGCCTGCGGCTCGCCGCGAGACCACGTTGTCGGTCGCGCCGGTGATCGCGGCGACGATCTCTTCGGAGGAGACGTCCTTGGCGTCGTACACACCGTTGTTGCGGCCCAGCCTCAGCACCGCGACGCGGTCGGCGACCGCCCGGACGTCCTCCATGTTGTGGCTGATCATCACCACGCCGAGTCCGCTGTCCTTGAGCCGCTCGACCAGGTTGAGGACCTCGGCTGTCTGCGCTACGCCCAGGGCGGCCGTCGGCTCGTCGAGCAGGACGATCTTCGGATTGCTCAGCAGGGATCGGGCGATCGCGACCGTCTGCCGCTGGCCGCCCGAGAGGGCGGCCACCGGGACGCCGAGTGAGGGGATCTTCGCCGACAGCTGTCGCAGCAACTGCCAGGAGCGCTTCTCCATGGCGACGTCGTCCAGCATCCAGGGCCGAAGTTCCTGGCCCAGGAACAGGTTCGCCTTGACGTCGAGGTTCTCGCACAGGGCCAGGTCCTGGAAAACGGTGGCTATGCCCATCGCATGGGCAAGGGCCGGTGAGCCGAGAGACACCTTCCTGCCGTGTACGAAGATCTCCCCCGCGTCCGGGGTGTACACCCCGGACAGGATCTTCACCAGCGTGGACTTGCCGGCGCCGTTGTCCCCGACGATGGCGACCACCTCACCGGCCGCGACGTCGAGCTCGATATCGGTCAGCGCGGCGACCGCGCCGAAGTTCTTACTGATTCCGCTCAGCGACAACACGGTGTCCGTGCCCGCACCGGTAACCGCGGTGCCTGTCATCGTGACCCTCTTTTCCTCAGATACCTCAGGCCGCTACTGGATGCCCAGGCGTCCGCAGTCGGCGGCGTACTGCGCGGTGCACACGTCCTTCGCCTTGAGCACCGCATCGGAGCCGAAGATGACCTCCTTGAGGTTCTTCTGTGTCACGACGGTCGGCTTGAACAGCTGCGACGGGGTGTTGAACAGCTTGGTGTCCGCCTTGGGCTCCTTGCCCTGAAGCAACTCGTGGGCCACGTCTGCGGCCGCCTCGGCGACGATCTTGATCGGCTTGGAGATGGTGTTGTACTGATCTCCCGCGATGATGCGCTGGATCGCTGCCAGCTCCGCGTCGTTGCCGGTGATCGGCGGGACCTTCACATCCGCGGCCTTGAAGGCCGCGATCGCTCCACCGCCGGTGCCGTCGTTGGCCGCCACCACACCGGCGATCCTGCCGCGGTACTGGGCGATCTGCCCGCTCGCCCACTGCTGGGCCTTCTCCGGCGACCATCCCGGCGTGTCGTACTCGGCGAGCAGTTTGAACCCGCTGTCGTCGACCGCGTTGTGGACGCCCTTCTTGATCAGCCCGGCGGCGGCGTCGGTGGGAGACCCGTTGATCTGGAGCACACCGCCCTCGGTCTTGGTCTCCTTGAGGTGATCGACCAGAGACTGGGCGATGGACTCGCCGATCGCCTCGTTGTCGAACGACACATAGAAGTCCGCGGGCTTGTCCGGGATGGGACGGTCGTAGGCGACCACCTTGACGCCCTGGGACTGTGCCGTCTGCACGATTGTGGCCGCCCCGGCCGAGTCCACCGGGTCGATCACGATCACCTTGGCACCCTGGGCCATCGCGGAATTCGCCTGCTGCTGCTGAAGCGAGGCGTCACTGTTGGCGTTCTGGTAGATGACCCCGCAGTCCGGGCACAGCTTGGCCATCCGCTTCTTGAACAGCGGAGCGTCGTACTGCTCGTAGCGGGTGGAGGCCAGGTCGGGCATGAGGAACGCGACCTTGCCCGACTCTCCGTCCGCCTTGGCGGTCCCGGAGTTTCCGCCACCCGGCTCCTCAGCGCATGCGGTGAGAGCGCCCAGGGCGAGGATGCCGGCGAGAGCACCACTGGCCAGTTTTCTCATGTTCGACTCCTTGATGCGGACCGTGTAGCCACCGGTCTGCCGCTATGACGTAACGCACAAGAAACGCGTGGCTCATGCGGGTGTCAACACATCCTGAGAACTGAACACCGATGTTTGATCCTTTGATCAGCCTGGCTGTTCGTTCTCCTGGCATGGGTGAACATCGGTGTGCCATGCTCCTTCGCAGAGCGCGCCACAAACCCTGCTGTAACACGCTCGTTGCAGGTGGAGAGCGCGCAGCGGACGAGATGGAAGCCCGACACAACGCGTATGTGTTCTGTTAACAGAAAGGGAACAGAGGGACTTCATGGGGGAAGACAAAGATCCGGCCACCGGCGAGGGCGGGCGAGGGCCGCGCGAGAGGCGGGAGCGGATCAAGAGCCGTGTCGTCGACGAAGGCTTCGTCCGCATCGAGCGGCTCGCCGACGAGCTGGGCGTGACACCGATGACCATCCGCCGAGATCTCGACTACCTACAGGGCAAGGGGTGGCTGAGGAAAGTCCGCGGCGGGGCGACCGCACAACCGTCGACGGCGTTCCACGGCGACATACGGCACCGCACCCAATCCATGGCGCCGACGAAGAGCGCACTCGCCCGTGCCGCACTTGGCCTCGTCAAGCCCGGGCAGTCCCTCATCGTCGACGACAGCACCACCGCCCTCGCGCTCGCCGGATTGCTCTCGCAGCGCGCACCGCTGACGGTCATCACCAACTTCGTACCCGTCATCCAGGTTCTGGCCGGCAGTCCGGGAATCGAGCTCATCTCTCTTGGCGGCGCGTACTACCCCGCCTACGACGCATTCCTCGGCATCCGGACCATCGACGCGGTCAACAGCCTGCGTGCCGACACGCTGTTCGCCTCGACGACCGCCATCACCCGCGGCCACTGCTACCACCAGTCCCAGGAGACGGTGGGAGTGAAACGAGCCCTGATGGAAGCGTGCGACCGCAAAATCCTTCTGGTCGACCACACCAAGTTCCAACGCCGCGGCCTCTACCAGCTCGCACCCGTCACCGCGTTCGACCTCGTCATCGTCGACGCCGGCATCTCGGCGTCAGAGCTCGACACACTGCAGGCCAGCGGTGTCGAAGTCCTCGTTGTCGACACGGGGTGAAACCTGGTTCGCGTGCGGCGGGGAGCGGCCCGCGACCGCCACCGGCGTCGTGCGCGGGTGCCGTCACGATGCCGTCTGTGCATGGTCATGGCTGCGATCTCCGGACGGCTCAGCGCAGCTCCTGGATGCCGGTCAGGTTGCCAGCGGGATCATGGACGGCGCAGTCGCGCACGCCGTAGGGCTGCAGGGTCGGCTCCTGGACGACTCGACGCCGGCCTGCAGCCATGCGAAGGCGCAACCTCGGCCAACAGACGCTACGACAAGAAGGCTTACGTCTTCCACGGCACTGTGACCGCCTCATCGGTCCGCTTACGGCTCTAGGGCCTGTCCGATGGGTCAGTAACGAGCTGGACTGCCGATCGTTCAACGCTGTGTGGAGCGGGGTGATCTGACCGACTCTGAATGGGCCCAGCTAGAGCCGCACTTGCCGAAGAACACCGGTCGAGGCGGCCGGTGGAAGGAACACCGGCAGGTCATCAATGGGATCTTCTTCCGCATGCGGACCGGCATCCCTTGGAGGGATCTTCCAAGAAGGTTCGGGAGCTGGTAGACCTGTTACGACCGTCACCGGCGCTGGTCCGCGGACGGCACTTGGGAGAAAATCTTCCGGGCCGCCCAGGCCGATGCCGACGCTGACGGCCGGATCGACTGGTCCATGGTGAGTGTGGACTCCACTGTGTGCCGTGCTCATCAGCACGCCGCCGGCGCACGCAAGCAGGCTCCGCGGAAACCCGGCAAGCGCACCCGGCCCGCTCAGCACCGCCCCGATGAGGCGCTGGGCCGCTCGCGCGGCGGCCTGACAATGAAGATCCACTTGGCAGGTGAGGGTGGTCTGCGGCCTCTGGCCATGCTGGTACCCCCCCGGTCAGTGGGGCGATGCCCCACAGATGATCCCGGTTCTCGAGCGCATTCGTGTGCCCCGGCCGGACGGCGGCCATCCACGCACCCGGCCCGACCATCTCAGCGGCGACAAAAGCGTACTCATCACGCCGCAACCGCCGTTACCTGCGGCGTCGGCAAATCAAGCACACCGTCCCCGAACGCCGAGACCAGCAGGCCCACCGCCTACGCCGTGGGAGTAACGGCGGCAGGCCCACCGGCTTCGATGCGGCACGCTATGTCCGCAGGAACGAAATCGAGCGGCTAATCAACCGATTGAAGGCGAACCGGGCAGTGGCCATGCGGTTCGACAAGAGGGCGTACGTCTTTAACGGCACCGTGACCGTCGCAGCCCTTCGTCTCTGGCTTTGCGCATGACTCGCCAACGACCTAGCGCGAGCCGAGGAACTCGATCGCCCGCTGGGTCAGGAGCTTGGCAGCGTCCGGGTCGTGCGACGACAGCGACCTGTCCGCGAACAGGTGCTGGTCTCCGGGATACAGGAACATCTCCGCGTCAGCACAATCGGAGACGAGCCCGCGGGCAGCGTCGATGTCCTCGGCGAAGAGCGGATCGGCTTCCTTCGCATGCACCTGCACCGGCACACTGTCAGGCCATGCCGCGCCGAACTCCGAGACGGGGATGCAGGCGTGGAACAGGAGCGCGCCCCGCGCGCCCGCCCGCGTCTGCGCCAGCTTCTGGGCGGGCAGCACACCGAGTGAGAAGCCGACGTAAACGGCGTCCTGCGGCAGGCGTTCGGCCGCACGGACGCCGCGCTCGGTGATGTCGCCGAAGCCGATCTGCTCGACGTAGCCCATGCCCTCCTCAAGGGAGCCGAACGTTCGCCCGTCGAAGAGATCGGGCGTGTGGACGGTGTGGCCGGCCGCGCGGAGCTCGTCGGCGAAAGCGGCGACTCCGGGAGTCAGCCCCTGCGAGTGATGGAACAGTACGACCTCTGTCATGCCCGAACCCCTTGCCTTGTGGGTGGCGAATGATCCGGAACTTTAGAATAATCGAAGAGTGCCGAACAATACCCGTCTCCCCGACTACGACCTTGCCGACGTCACAGATGTGACAGCCCCGGCCCAGCTCCGCGCGCTGGCCAACCCACTGCGCAACGCCATCCTTGAGCTGCTCCTCGAACGCGCCGCGACCGTGAGTGAACTGGCCGCCGCACTCGGCCGCCCGAAGAGCACGGTCGCGCACCACGTGAGCGCCCTGGCGGATGCCCAGCTGCTGAAAGTCGTGCGGACCCGCCGGGTGCGAGCCATCGACGAGCGGTACTACGGCCGCACCGCGCGCATCTTCCGCGTCGGCACGATCAGCCCGACCGACGGGGCCGAGGCGCCCTACTGCAACAACGATCTCGCCACGGCCGCCGCCGAGTCGGCCCCCGCACACCAGGCAGATCAACTCTCCTCGATCGTGCGGCACGTACGGATCCCGCGGGAGCAGGCCCGCGAGTTCTGGGCACGGGTCCTGGAGCTTGCCAACGACTACACGCAACTCCCGCGCGGAGGCGATGTGGTGTACGGCTTCGCGGCCGGGCTCTACCCGACCGACTATCCGGCGCTGCCAGAGGCTGAGCCTGCAGCGAAGGACTGACCTGTAACCCAGGTCATGGCGTCCGCAGCCGACGACCTACAGCACCCGAATCTTCACGACCTTGGCCCATCTCGGGCACCAACCCACCAAGTCGCATGACCCATCGGACAGGCCCTAGCACCAGGAGCTCAGCGTCGACAAACAGTCCCGCACCCCAGCGGCTCAGGGCCTCGGCGCGATCCCGTCCAGCACTGTCGAGACGACGTCGTCGACAAAACCGGGTGGAACCTCCAACTGCACAGCCCCCGGGCCTGGATGGAAGAGGCGGGGGAGGATGAGTTCGTGACAGGCGCCCATCATCATGGTGGCGGCGGCGTCCACCTTGGCGTCCGGGGAGAGCCGGCCCAGCTGCTGTTCAGCGCGCAGGTAGTCGGCCAGCACGGCGCGCAGTCCGCCCCGCTCGGTGCCGGGGGCGTGCGCGGAAGCGAAGTGGGCGAGGATCTTGTGCTGGGCGACGACGCCTGCGAACACGGGCAGAATCTGGGTCAGGACGTTCAGGCCGCGGGTGACGTACGCGCGCAGGTTGTCCTCGACCGTGCTGTCTCCCGCACGGGGCACTTCGCCCGCTCCGTGCATGACGGTGTGCACGTGCGCGCGCAGGGCCAGGGCGAGGAGTTCTTCCTTGTCCGCGAAGTGGTTGTAGAGGACGCCGTCGGCGACCTTGGCCTCGCGGGCGATGCCGCGCACGGTCAGCCCCGTGCTGCCCCGCTCCGCGATGAGGCGGGCGGCGGTGGCGACCAGATGTTCGCGCAGGGTCTGATCGCCGCCGCTGTCGCGCAGCACGGCCGGTTTTCTAGGTGACATCACGCCGCAGTGTAGTGAGCGCGGCGACCGCGGCGATCACTGCCGCGTACGCCCCGAGCATCACCAGGCCGCCCCATTGCGGCAGCAGACCGTCCCTGACCGCGTTGCCGAGGGCCGACGCGGCCCCGGAGGGCAGCCACCGCCCGACGTCCTCGAAGGCGCTGACGACGATGCCCTCGATGACGTACAGCCAGGCCAGCGCGCCGACGATGCCGAGGACGGGGTTGCGGGTCAGGGTGCCGACGGCGACGCCGATGGCGGCGTACGCGGTGCACCACAGCAGCCCGCCGAGCAGTGTCTGCCACACGTAACTCTCGCCCAGCGGAAGCGAGTTGCCGTCGGCCGCCAGCCAGGCGCCGCTGACGGCCAGGGTGGTGGCGGCCGAGGCCAGCCCGGCCAGCGCGCCCACGGTCAGTCCGGTGGCGAGCTTGGCGCTCAGCACCCGGCCGCGGCGCGGGGTGGACAGGTAGGTGTCGGTGATCGTGCCGTGCCGGAACTCCCCGGCGCTGATCAGCACGCCGAGCGTGATCGCGAGGATGGAGCCCATCCCGGCGCTGAACAGGACCCGTTGCTTGCCGATGTCGGCGGCCAGCTCTCCATCGGGGTCGCCGACGAGCAGTCCGACGGCGTGCAGTCCGGCCAGCAGGGCGGTGGCGGCGAGCAGGATCCAGGTGCTGCGGACCGAGGTGAGCTTGCGCAGTTCGGTGCCGAAGAGCGTACGCATCACAGGTTCGCCCCCTCGGGCTCGACGAGGGCGAGGAAGGCGTCCTCGAAGCTCTGCCCGCCGGTGGTCAGCCCGTCGACCGGGCCTTCGTAGCGCAGCCGTCCGCCCGCGATGATGACGACGCGGTCCGCGTACTGCGTCACCTCGGCCAGCAGATGGCTGGAGACCAGCACCGTGCGGCCCTCACCCGCCAACTGCCGCAGCAGGTCGCGCAGCCAGCGCACGCCCGCCGGATCCAGGCCGTTGGTGGGCTCGTCGAGGACCAGGACCTCCGGGTCGCCCAGCAGCGCGCCCGCAACGGCCAAGCGCTGGCGCATCCCCAGGGAGTATCCGCCCGCGCGCCGGTCGGCCGCCGCGCCGAGGCCGACAGTCTCGAGCACCTCGTCCACCCGCTGCCGTGGCAGCCCCGCCGCCCGCGCGAGCAGCTCCAGATGGGTACGCCCGCGCCGGCCCGGGTGGAGGCCGGACGCCTCCAGCACCGCGCCGACCGTACGGCGCGGACTGGCCAGCTCGCGATACGCCCGCCCGCCGATCACCGCGGTGCCGCCGGTCGGCCGTTCCAGGCCGAGCAGCATGCGCAGCGTCGTGGTTTTCCCCGCCCCGTTGGGCCCGAGGAATCCCGTCACCTGCCCGGCCGGCGCCGTGAAGGACACATCGTCGACGGCGTGGATTGGACCGAAGGTCTTCGTCAGCCCTCGGATCTCGATGTCCGTCATCCCGCCTCCTGGATGAACGTATGTTCATGAACCTTCGTTCATCATAGACCGTGCGAAGTCCGCTGTCGCGGCGCTCGCTCATCCACGGCCCGCACAATGCAGAGCCGTGATGTCGTGGCTGGTAGCTCAGGGACCGCTTCGCCTAGCCGGATGCCGTGCATTGCTGGATGCCGTGCACGGCCGAGCACCACAGCACCGGAACCGCAGGCCGGCTTCGCCGGAAGAAGGCGGATTCCGAAGCCGTGGCCGCCCGGCCCCACACCGACGGGAGTACCTCGGCAGGACCTGGCAGGGCCTACTCCGCCTCCTCACGCTCCTCTCTCTCCCTGCGGGCCTCACGGCGGCTCGACCAGAGCTGGGCCATCAGCAACACCAGCGCGATCAGCCCCACCCCGAGGAAAGCAATGAACTGCATGGAGGTGAAGAAACCAATGAGGCCGCCGCCTTCGGCGAGCTGTTGCGGGACGTACGGCTGGTCGGCGCGCAGGACTAAGGGATCAGGGGCAAGTACTGGGCCGCTCTGGGCGGCCCAGTGCATGACATCGAGATATGCGGACACAACGGACACTCCGGTGTCGAGGAAGGCACACCGCGGTCAGCAGGCGTGCGCAATGACGTGATGCGGTGGAGTGGCGCGCCGTCAGGGCGCGCAGGGCTGTGCGCGGTACAGCAGACCCGTGAGCGCGTGTGGCCGTGGCAGTGCCACGGCGGGCAGTGGGGGTCGAGCAGGCTGTGTCAGGGGCGGGCCCGTCAGGCGCAGGGCGAGGCCGATGACGTACAGCAGGTGTGTCCACCAGCGCCGCGCGGGTGCGGCGATGGCGTGGGACAGCCGCCCGGGCAGTTCGGAGGCGCTGTGGAAGAACCAGGCCAGGGTGAGGGCGGCGACGACGTTCAACGCGGCCATGACCAGGGGGTTGTGGTGCCAGACAGCGGGCAGGCGCAGGTGGTCGTCGAGAGCCGTGGTCGGGATCTCGGTGCCGGTCGACCCCAGAAAGGCGGGCAGCAGCGCCTGCACCGCGGCCAGGGCGAGCACGCCTGAACGGGGCGCTCCCGTGCGCAGGACGGGATACGCGCACACGGCGAGCACCACCGCCGCGAGCGCCAGGGCGGGCCAGGAGACCTTCGAGTCCGTCGTCGCGTGGTGCAGTCCGGCGGCCAGAGCAATGGCGGCCAGGGCATAGCCGACGGCACGGGCGGCAGTGCCACCCGCGATGCGGTCCGGTATGAGGTGGGCTGGCATGTCTGGACCATGATGCCGCATCGCGGGACGAACGGCGGGACGAACGGCGGGACGAATACAACGAATTCGAGCCGAGGGGAAGGGGTCCGCTGTACGTGGCGGACACCGTAGGGCGATGCCCTGCCGGCATCGTCGCCCCATCCTCTTTGCCGGACCGGCCTGCCAACCGGCCGGGCAATGCTCCATGATGAGCGGGCCATGCACCAGCCGCTCACGACCTCTCGCGCGCCGCTGCCCGTTGTCCGGGCTGCGGTGTTCGCCGTCGTCGGGACGGTGCTGGGGGTGAGCGCGCACCATCTGATCGCCGACGGGCCGGCGCCCTGGGCACCGAGCGCGACGGCGGCCGCGGCACTCTTCGGCCTGGGGCTCCTCGGCACGCGCCGTCGGCGCTCTCTGGTCACGGTCGTGGCCTCCAGCGTCCTGGCACAGACCGGCCTGCACCTGTGGCTGACCCTGACCGCGCACTCCCATCGCGCGGCAGCCATGACCGTGAACCATCACGGTGAGCAGACCGGCGACGCCCACACGGCCTGGCACGAGCGCCTGCACGACTCCGCGGCCATGACCGCGGCGCACGCCCTGGTCGCCGTACTCGTCGCCATCCTGCTGCAACGCGCCGACGCGGCATGCTGGTCGCTGACCCGCGGCCTGGCGGCGGCACTCGACGCGACCCGGGCGCGCCTCGCCGCCGCCTGGGCACTGCTCACCAGGCGACCGACGGCAGCGAGGGGACCCGGGCTGCCGGCGCTCGTACCGGAGGGGGCCGAGCAGCCACCGCCCCTGGCCCCGGTGCTCGCGGATGTGGTGGTACGGCGGGGTCCCCCGCCGACCGGGCTGGATCTCGTCAGCTGACTGACCCTGCGGGGACGCCTGTTCGGCCGCCTCCGCCATCCCCCATGCCTGGAGACACCCATGTCCCGCATCACCCTGCCACGCACTGCGCGACGCATGACCGTCGCGGCCGCCGTCGCCGCAACCGCCGTACTCCTCACCGCCGTTCCCGCCGCCGCCCACGTCGAGGTCGAGTCCGAGAAGGCCCAGGCCCTCGCGGAGAACGTCACCCTCGAATTCGCGGCCGAGTCCGAGTCCGCCACCGCCGGGATCACCGAGCTGCGCGTCGTCCTGCCCGAGGGCATCGCCCCCGCCGATGTGACCTACGGCGAGGGCCCCAAGGGCTGGAAGTTCGCCGCGAGCGACGACGGTTACACCGTTGAGGGCCCGGCGGTGAAGGCCGGCGTGAACGCCGAGTACTCCATCGTCGTCAAGCAGCTCCCCGACGCGAAGGAGCTGGCGTTCAAGACGTTGCAGACCTACAGCGACGGGCGTACCGACCGCTGGATCGAGCTGGACGAGAGCGGCGAGAACCCCGCACCGGTCCTGACGCTGAAGGCCGCCGCACCCGGCGCGAAGCCGGTCAGTCCCTCCCCCAGCGAGTCGGAGAGCCCCTCCGCCTCGCCGACTCCCGAGGAGAGCACGCCGTCGGCCTCCCCCGCCGCCGAGGCCGAGGAGAAGGACGACGACAGCGGGCTGTCCGCCGGCGTCTGGGTCGGGATCGTCGCCGCGGTACTGGTCGTGGCCGGCGGTGTCGTCTATTTCGTACGCCGCCGGGGCGCCGCCGCCTAGTGACCCGGTCGTCATGACCTGCCCGGCCGGCTTCGCACCGCTGAAGTCGGCCGGGCGTGTTTCTTCCGGGCCCGTCTCCCGTTGACCCGGATCAGCCGCCCAGGTGGGCCGTGTTGGCGAGTAGCAACGCGGGCCCCAGGGCCAAAACCATGGGCAGCGCGAGTGCCGTCGCCGTCGCGGCCCAGGCCAGCGCGCCGACGAGCGGGCTGCCGGCTCCGGAGGGGGCCGAGATCAGCCGTCGGATGCGTTCGGCCGGATCGGGCCCGGTCATCGCGAGCGTTCCGGACGCCGCGGGCGGGGGCACGGCCGGAGCGCTGCACATTTCCAGCAGCGCCGAAGCCACCGTGCGCCGCCCGTACTTGTGCGCCGCGCGGTCGTCGGCCGCCATCTCGGCGAGACGGCGGACCTGATCCGCGTACGGCCGCAGCAGCCCCGTCCAGCCGAGGGCCGCGGTCACGACGTCGGCGGCGAGGATCGCGTGGTGGTGGCGCAGCCGCAGGTGGGCCCGCTCATGTTCGAGTGTGGCGGCGAGCTGGTCGGGGGAGAGCAGGTCGCGGGCCGCGGTGGTGACGACGATGCGGGAGCGGCTGCCCGCTCCGGGAATGCAGAAGGCGGCGGGGGCGGCGTGACTCAGCACGCGCACCGGGACGCCGTCGCCCTCGCGGCCGTACACACCCTGCGCATCGGCGGTCAGGCGGTGCCGTTCGCGCTCGCGGTACACCCGCACGGACCTGCGCACGGCAGTCGCGGACAGGACGGCGGCACCCAGGAACAGCACGAGCAGCGCCGCGTCGGCGATGCCCCGCGCCTGCCACGCGCCGCCGTAGACGGCGTGGATGCGCGGCTTGTCCGCGTGGAAGAGCCACACGACACCGTGTTCCCACAGGTCGTGCGCGGTCAGGACGAGTGCGGTGGTCACCGAGGCGAGCAGTCCCAGGGCGGATGCGTGCCACAGCCGCAGCGCCGCCCGCGGACGGCGGCTGACCCAGCGTGCCCCGGCCAGACGGCGGCTCAGTGGTCCGCCGAGCAGGAGGGCGTGCGCGAGCAGCGCGGTGATGACGAGCACGGCGCGCCGCCTCAGCCGTCGGCGCCGGGATCGGCGGGCATGGCCTGCAGCGCCCGGCGCAGCGCCTCGGCCTCGGAGGCGTCAAGCCGGTCGGCGAAGCGCAGCAGGGCGCTCTCCCGGTCGGCGGAGGACTCCAGCGCCTGCTCCATGAGCTCGGCGGAGTAGTCGTCGGCGGTGCGCAGGACGCTGTAGCGGAAGGAGCGGCCCTGCTTGACCCGCTCCAGCCAGCCCTTGGTGCGCAGGCGCTCGGTGACCGTCATGACCGTGGTGTACGCAGGCTGCCGTCCCTCGCGGTGGAGCGCGTCGACGATGCCGTGGATGTTGAGCGGCTCGTCGCTCGCCCACATCACACGCATGACGTCGGCTTCCAGATCGCCGAATGGCCGCATCGCGCTCGCCCCGCCCTTTCGTCTCATGACCGCCGGTCCGCGCCGTGCCTCCCTGGAGGGTACCGAGGGCCAGCGAGCCGGGGCGCCCGGCTTTCTACCTTGCATAGAAATTTTACCCTTCATCGGACTTCTATGGACTGTAGAACTTCTACGCATCGTAGTAGTTTGCTGATGTGGACGTCGACCGAGGCGCCTCCGCGCCACTGAGCCCTGCCCTGCCCGCCCTCAACCCCTCC
>NZ_JAAKZY010000060.1 GCF_011045015.1 Streptomyces scabichelini
ATCCCCCAGAGCCCCCAGAGCCCCCAGAGTCCGCAGATCCTGCCGGAACAAGGCGGCCCGCAGGAACAGCCTGGGCAGGAGCAGCCCGGGCAGGAATAGCCTCGGGACGATCAACGCTGACGCTGGCGGAGGTGACCGGCTGTGGCCGATGAACAGCGGGATGAACAGCAGGAGACGTACCGGATCGAGCACGACTCCATGGGCGAGGTGCGGGTTCCGGCGGACGCGAAATGGCGGGCGCAGACCCAGCGGGCCGTGGAGAACTTCCCCATCTCCGGGCAGCACCTGGAGCGGGCGCACATCGAGGCCCTCGCCCGGATCAAGGCGGCGGCCGCCAAGGTGAACGCCGAACTGGGGGTGCTCGACAAGGATGTCGCGGACGCCGTCCAGGACGCGGCCGGCGAAGTCGCCGAGGGGCGCTGGGACGCGCATTTTCCGGTGGACGTCTTCCAGACAGGTTCCGGCACCTCCTCCAACATGAACACGAACGAGGTCATCGCCACGCTCGCGACGGAGCGGCTCGGCAGGGACGTACACCCCAATGACCATGTGAACGCGTCACAGTCGTCGAACGACGTCTTCCCCTCCTCCATCCACATCGCGGCGACCGCCGCCGTCACCCGCGATCTCGTCCCCGCCCTGGAGCACCTCGCCGCGTCCCTGGAGCGGAAGGCCGAGGAGTTCGCGGACGTCGTGAAGTCCGGGCGTACGCATCTGATGGACGCGACACCCGTGACGCTGGGCCAGGAGTTCGGCGGGTACGCGGCCCAGGTGCGGTACGGGATCGAGCGGCTCAGCGCCTCGCTGCCGCGGCTCGCCGAACTGCCGCTTGGCGGAACGGCCGTCGGCACCGGTATCAACACACCGCCCGGGTTCTCCGCCGCCGTGATCGCCGAGGTCGCGCGGACGACCGGGCTGCCGCTCACCGAGGCGCGCAACCACTTCGAGGCGCAGGGCGCGCGGGACGGGATCGTCGAGACGAGCGGGCAGCTGCGGACCATCGCGGTCGGGCTGACCAAGATCGCGAACGATCTGCGGTGGATGGCCTCCGGGCCGCGTACCGGCCTCGCCGAGATCACTCTCCCCGACCTCCAGCCCGGCTCGTCGATCATGCCGGGCAAGGTGAATCCGGTCATTCCCGAGGCGGTGCTGATGGTCGCCGCGCAGGTGACCGGGAACGACGCCACCGTCGCGGCGGCGGGCGCGGCCGGCAACTTCGAGCTGAACGTGATGCTTCCGGTCATCGCGAAGAACGTCCTGGAGTCCGTACGCCTCCTCGCGAACGTCTCCCGGCTGCTCGCCGACCGGACCGTCGACGGGATCAGCGCGAACCGCGAGCGGGCCCGTGAGTACGCCGAGTCGTCGCCGTCCGTGGTGACGCCGCTCAACAAGTACATCGGGTACGAGGAGGCCGCGAAGGTGGCCAAAAAGTCCCTCGCCGAGCGCAAGACGATCCGCCAGGTCGTTCTGGAGTCCGGGTACGTCGACCGGGGCGACCTCACCCTTGAGCAACTGGACGAGGCGCTGGATGTCCTGGGGATGACACGCCCGTAACGTCCTGACGCGCGGCGGGCGAACCGTGACGCGCGCCGCAGCGTCGTATGTCCTGGGCACCTAATATCTGGCCATGACAGAGGGCGGAGCGGTGGCAGACGTGCGGACGGGCGGAGCGGCGGCGTTCTGGACCCCCGGGAGTCAGATCCTGTGGCGGTACCGGGAGAACGGCGGCGCGGGCGTCCACATCTGCCGTCCCGTGACCGTCGTACGGGACGACGCCGAACTGCTCGCCGTGTGGATGGCGCCCGGCACGGAGTGCGTGAAGCCGGTGCTCGCCGACGGCACACCCGTCCACGAGGAGCCGCTGGAGTCCCGCTACACCAAGCCGCGGACCGTACAGCGCGACCGCTGGTTCGGCACGGGCGTGCTGAAGCTGGCGCGGCCCGGCGAGCCGTGGTCGGTGTGGCTGTTCTGGGAGCCGGGCTGGCAGTTCAAGAACTGGTACGTCAACTTGGAGGAACCGCTGGTCAGATGGGCCGGTGGGGTCGACTCCGAGGACCACTTCCTGGACATTTGCGTGTATCCGGACCGGACCTGGGGCTGGCGCGACGAGGACGAGTTCGCGCAGGCTCAGCGGGACGGTCTGATGGATGTCCAACTGGCCGAAGAAGTAAGGGAAGCGGGGCGGTCCGCGGTGGAGGTGATCCGCGCCTGGGGCCCGCCGTTCTCGGACGGCTGGCAGCACTGGCGCCCTGATCCTGCCTGGTCCGTGCCGTCGCTGCCGGACGACTGGGACCGTACGCCCGCCCACGTGTCCACATGAGACCCTTGTTGCGCCCCCGTGGTACAACCGTAGGATCGTCCTCCGCAACGAGATCGCAGTCGGCGCGCAGCGTCGTCGTTGAGGGGTGGTGGTCGGGTGGCGGGCGGGTGCGCAGCTGCAGCAACTCCCGTGGCATGCGCTGGGCTTGACCATACGTCACCGAGGGGCGGCAGGACGTGAGCGAGGGGTACGAGGGGTACTGTCGTACGGCTGGGAAACGGCCGGACGGGCTGTCCTTGTCGGCGTCGTCGGCCGGGCCCGGCCCTGAGAGGCTGTCTGACGACGCGGGAATTCCGTTCCTGGGGCACGTATTCCGGGTATCGGCATTCCTGCGGGACGAACCGCACGCACGGCGCGCAGCCCCGGACGGATGGATTCGACAGGCGTGACGGAGCACTCCAACTCCCACGAGGGCCACCAGCCAACGGCTGCCAGGCCCACCACCCCCGCGGACCCCCGCGGGGCGCTCCTGCGTACCCCGGAGTCGCCGGTGCAGGCCTCCGCCGCGTTACCGGCGCAGAGCCCCCTGGGTTCTCCCGCCCCGGCCGAGGCCCGCAGTGCCGCCACCGATACGCCCGCGGGCAGCCACGGCACGCCCACCCCTTCCGACCGTCACGGCCCGGCAGGTACGCCCGCGCCCTCGGGCCCCGAGCACTCCCAGCCGTCGGCCGCTGAACCCGATCCGCACCGGCCGCGTCCGGTTCCGGAGGCCATTCCGGCGCAGTCGGCCGGCGAGGCGGCCGCGGTTCCGGCGGGCCAGGACCGCCGCAAGGGTCAGGGCCCGGCTCCGGGCGCCCCCATGCCCATGCGGCGCGACGGCGACCGGCTGCGCTTCGTGGGGGCCGCGACCCGGCGGATCGCCCGCGGCATCGACCTCGACGAGATCGTGATGGGCCTGTGCCGGGCCACCGTGCCGACGTTCTCGGACGCGATCCTGGTCTATCTGCGCGATCCGCTGCCGGTCGGCGACGAACGGCCCACCGGGCCCGTCGTGCTGCGGCTGCGGCGTACGGACCGGATCCCGGAGGACCGGGACACCGAGGGTTTCCTGCTGCCCGCGCTCCAGCCCGAGCCCGACCTCGGGGCCACCTCCGAACTGTGCACGGTGCGGCCCGGCGGCGCGCTCGCCGAGGTGCTGCGCGGCGTACGGCCCGTCTTCGCGGACGCGCCCGCCGCACGCGCCGCGCTGCCCGAGCTGATCGGCGAGGAGTTGACGGTGCCGGGCGGCCAGCGCGCGATCCTCGCCCCACTGCGCGGCCGCAGACGTGTGATCGGCGCGGCGCTGTTCCTGCGCCGCCCCGACCGGCCGGCCTTCGAGGCCGACGATCTCCTCGTCGCGGCCCAGCTCGCCACGCACAGCGCGCTCGGCATCGACAAGGCGGTGCTGTACGGCCGCGAGGCGTACATCGCCGACGAGTTGCAGCGCACGATGCTGCCCGAGACGCTGCCGCGCCCGACGGGTGTGCGGCTGGCCTCGCGCTACCTTCCGGCGGCCGAGACGGCCCGGGTCGGCGGCGACTGGTACGACGCGATTCCGCTGCCCGGCAGCCGGGTCGCCCTCGTCGTGGGCGATGTGATGGGTCACTCCATGACGTCGGCGGCCATCATGGGCCAGCTGCGGACGACCGCGCAGACCCTCGCCGGGCTCGATCTGCCGCCGCAGGAGGTGCTGCACCACCTGGACGAGCAGGCCCAGCGCCTGGGCACCGACCGCATGGCGACCTGCCTGTACGCCGTCTACGACCCGGTCGCGCACCGGATCACCATCGCCAACGCCGGCCATCCCCCGCCGGTCCTGCTGCATCTGGGCGGCCGGGCCGAGGTGCTGCGGGTGCCGCCGGGCGCCCCCATCGGCGTAGGAGGTGTGGACTTCGAGGCGGTCGAGCTTGAGGCGCCCGCCGGGGCCACCCTGCTGCTCTACACCGACGGTCTGGTCGAGTCCCGGCTGCGGGACGTGTGGACCGGCATAGAGCAGCTGCGCGAAAAGCTCGCCGCCACCGCCCAGTTGACCGGTGCGGACCATGCGCCGCCCCTTGAGGCGCTGTGTGACGAGGTGCTCGACATGCTCGGCCCGGGCGACCGGGACGACGACATCGCGCTGCTCGCCGCCCGCTTCGACGGCATCGCGCCCAGCGACGTCGCGTTCTGGCACCTGGACCCCGAGGAGACGGCACCGGGCCGGGCCCGGCGCCTGGCGCGGCGTGCGCTGTCCCGCTGGGGCCTGGAGGAGATGAGCGACTCCGTGGAGCTGCTCGTCAGCGAGGTCGTGACCAACGCGGTGCGTTATGCGTCGCGGCCCGTCACGCTGCGCCTGCTGCGGACGGACGTACTGCGCTGCGAGGTCGGCGACGACGTACCGCAGTTGCCGCGGCTGCGCCAGGCGCGTGCGACGGACGAGGGCGGCCGCGGTCTGTACCTGGTGAACCGGCTGGCCAGGCGGTGGGGTGCCACTCGGCTGAGTACGGGCAAGGTGGTCTGGTTCGAGCTGAACCGGAGCTGACCCCGGGCCTCCACGACGGAGGACACCGCGGTAGGACACCGCGGGAGGAAACTTTTCGAGGGCGCCCGGTCACACCGGGCGCCCTCGCCGTTCAGCGCGGGGAAATCGCTGCGGGGAAATCGCTGGGGAGCTAGGGAGTTACGGGGCCGGTGTCCGCGTCGCCGTTCCCGTCCCCGTCTCCGCCCCCGTTCCCGTCCTCCGGGGGCTCGATCGGCGTAGTCGACTCCTCCGTGGACTCCTCCGGCGGTGTCGGCTCCTCCGCGGACTCCTCCGGCGGCGGCGGCTCCTCGCTGGATTCATCCGGCGTCGGCTCCTCGACGGGCTCCTCCGGCGCCGGATCCTCCGAGGGCTGCTCCTCCGGCTCTTCCGGCACCACGGTCGGTGTCGGCGGAGCCGTCGGCCGGACGCCCGCGCCCTGGTCGGTGTCCAGCTCGAACTTGCTCACGTCGCCCATCGCGTTGAAGGTGTACGCGGACCAGATCCGGGCGGGGTAACTGCCGCCGGCGACACGGCCCTTGCCCGGCAGAAGGCCGGTGGCACCCTGCAACGAGACCTGGGCGTCCTTGACGACCTTCACCGGCTTGTCGCCCTCACACCGCGTGGTGCCCGCCTTGGCCGCTTGACCGAACAGGCCCACCGAGGTGACGAGGTCCGGGGTGTAACCGGTGAACCAGGCCGACCTGTTGCAGTCGGAGGTACCCGTCTTGCCCGCCACCTGCTGACCGTCGCGGGCCGGGTTGTCCCGTACGGAGGTCTGGGCCGTACCGTCGTCGACCACGCCGGTGAGCACCGAGGTGACCGTGTCGGCGGCCTCGCGGCTGATGACCTGTTCGCCGATCGCTTCCGGGATCTCGACCGTACGGTCCTTGTGCTCGGCCGACTTGAGCATGGCGGGGGTGACCTTCTCGCCATGGTTGGCGAGAGTCGCGTACACCGCGGCCATCTCCATCGGGCTCGCGCCCATCGAGCCGAGCGTCTGCGCGGGCACGGCCTCCAGGCCCTCGACATCCATGCCGAGATCGCCCGCGGTCTTCATGACCTGGTCCATGCCGACGTCGACGCCCATCTGCGCGAAGACGGAGTTGATGGACTTGTTCATCGCCGTCTGCACGGTGACGTCGCCGTAGTCGTCGTCGTCCTCGTTCGGCGGCGAGAATCCGACCTTCTTGCCGTCATCCACGACGGGACGCTTGCTCGTGCCGTCGTAGATGGTGTCCGCCGTGATCGGAATGCCGTCCTGCGTCTCGGCCTCCTTCTCCACGGCTGCGGCCAGGATCACCGGCTTGAAGGTGGAGGCGGGCTGGTAGTCGCTGCGGGTCGCGTTGTTCGTGTAGTGCTTCAGGTAGTCCACGCCGCCGTACAGCGCGACGACCCTGCCGGTCTTCGGGTCGACGGAGACGGCTCCGGCCTGCACATCGGCGTCGACCTTGCGCTTCTTGGCATCCAGCTTGCTGGTGAGCTGCGTCTTGACGGCCTTCTCGAGCTGCTTCTGCTTCTTCTTGTCGACGTTCAGCGTGACGGTCCAGCCGCCCGCGTCGACCATCGCCTTGGCGTCGTCCAGGCCGGAGGCCGTGCCCTGGGCGACGAGTTGACGCTCCAGCGACCTGTTGGCCGCCTCCACCAGGTAGCCGGTCTGCCCCTGCAGACCCGGCGCGCCCTTGGGGTCCTCGGGCACGGGGAACTTCATGCCGTCGCGCTCGGAGGAGTCCAGCCAGTTCTCCTCGACCATGTTGTTCAGTACGTACTCCCAGCGCTGCTTGACGAGTTCCTTGCCCTCGTCCGTCGCGACCGCCCAGTCGTACTGGCTCGGGGCCTGCAACAACGCCGCGAGATAGGCGCCCTGTTCCACCGTCAGTTTGCTTGCGTCGACGCGGTAGTACGCCTGGGCGGCGGCCTGGATGCCGTAGGCGTTGCGGCCGTAGTAGCTGGTGTTGATGTAGCCCGCGAGGATGTCGTCCTTGGACGTCGTGCGGTCCACCTTCAGCGAGATGACCAGTTCCTTGAGCTTGCGCGTGACGGTCTGGTCCTGCTCGAGGTAGTAGTTCTTGACGTACTGCTGGGTGATCGTCGAACCACCCTGCTTGCCCTTGCCGGAGAGCGTGTTGAGCAGACCGCGGGCCGTGCCCTTGAAGTCGACGCCGGCGTCCTTGTAGAAGGACTTGTTCTCGGCGGCGACGAAGGTCCGCTGGACCTCCTTGGGGACTTCGGCGAGGTCCACGAGCTCACGGTTGACCGTACCCGTGCGGGCCAGGACCGAGCCGTCGCTGTACTGGTAGAGGTTGCTCTGCTGCCTCGCCGCGGCGTTGCCCTTGGGAACGTCGATGACCAGATAGAGCACGACGAAGGCGGCCATGCCGAGCAGGCAGAGGCCGAAGAACGTGCCCAGGACCTTCTTCAAGGTGAAGAACCGGCGTATGCCGCTGCCCCCGGCGGAGCGCTTCGGCGCAGCGCGGCGGCGGCCACCGCCCTGCCGCGCCCGTCTCTCTTCCGCTCTTCCCATGGGTCCGATCCGCTCCGCTTCGCTTTCAGGGGCCGTTCAACTCACGCGTCACACAGGTTCGCCGTTCAGGTCAGCTCAGCAAACTAACACCACGCGTTGCGACAAAGGACGGTCGATCCGGCCTTTTCCGGACGTGACAATCAGCACCCGTCCAGCACTCGTCGCCACAGGAACCGACGTCCGAGAGGGTTGGAAGGTTGTCGTGAGGGGGTAAAGTGATATCACTTAGATAGAACAAAGCTATGCAGCAAGCCAAGCAACAGAACCCGGCCTGAACCCAGCAGGACCCAGCAGGACTACGAAACGGGGGACCATCCATGTCCACAGAAGACTCCACGGCCACCAGCGACGTACCCGAGATGCCCGCGCCGCGCGTGCGCGAGTTCACCGCGCACAGCATCGGCGGCGGACTCGCGCTGCTGCTCGGCCTGGTCGGACTGCTCGTCGGGATCGGGTCGGTCGTCATCGGCGGGGCGGTGGCGACCGGCGGCGCCCAGCCGGCGCTGATCGTCCTAGGCATCCTGATCGCCCTCGCGGCCATCATCGCCATGTCCGGCCTGAACACGGTGGCGCCGGGTGAGGCCCGTGTCGTCCAGCTCTTCGGCCGCTACCGGGGCACGATCCGGGAGGACGGACTGCGCTGGGTGAACCCGCTGACCTCGCGTACGAAGATCTCGACGCGCGTACGCAACCACGAGACCGCCGTCCTCAAGGTCAACGACGCCTACGGCAACCCCATCGAGCTCGCCGCGGTCGTGGTGTGGAAGGTCGAGGACACCGCACAGGCCACTTTCGAGGTGGACGAGTTCCTGGAGTTCGTCGCCACGCAGACCGAGGCGGCGGTGCGGCACATCGCGATCGAGTACCCCTATGACGCGCACGACGAGGAGGGCCTGTCGCTGCGCGGCAACGCGGAGGAGATCACCGAGAAGCTCGCCGTCGAGCTGCACGCGCGCGTGGAGGCCGCCGGGGTGCAGATCATCGAGTCCCGCTTCACGCACCTCGCGTACGCACCCGAGATCGCCTCGGCGATGCTCCAGCGGCAGCAGGCGGGAGCGGTCGTGGCGGCGCGCCGCCAGATCGTGGACGGAGCGGTCGGCATGGTCGAGGCCGCGCTCGCCCGCATCACCGAGCAGGACATCGTCGAGCTCGACTCCGAGCGGAAAGCGGCGATGGTGTCGAACCTGATGGTGGTCCTGTGCGGCGACCGCGCGGCCCAGCCGGTCCTCAACACCGGGTCCCTCTACCAGTGACGGCACCCTCCGAGGGCCCCGCCCCCAAGCGACGGCCGCAGCAGCGCAAGCAGGTGCTGCTGCGGCTGGACCCGCTCGTGTACGAGGCGCTGGCGCGCTGGGCCGGCGACGAACTCCGTTCCACCAACGCGCAGATCGAGTTCCTGCTGCGGCGAGCTCTCGCGGAGGCGGGCCGCCTGCCCGGCGGGGCGGGCCCGATCGCCCGCAGAGGGCGTCCGCCCGCCTCCGAGGAACCCGAGGAGTAGGCGGCCTTGGCGCGCATCGCTCTCGCCATGCGCACCAGGGCCGCCCCCTGTCCGTCACTCCGTGCGCGTCACTCCGTGCGCAGCCCGTCCGGCCGCATCAGCCGCAGCAGCGGTGGCAGGCTGAAGAGGGTCACCACGAGGACGACTCCCGCGCCGATGCCCGTCATCGCGAGGACGCTCGACCAGTCGACTCGTACCGGTGTGCTCGTCATCTTCAGCAGGACCGCCCCGAGGGTCAGGCCGACCGCCGAGGCGAGGGCCAGGCCGAGTGCGATCGGAATCGCGGTCTGCCACAGCACCGACAGGCTCAGCGTGCTGCGCCGGGTGCCGAAGGCGACCAGGGCGGAGAGGAGCTTCTTGCGCTCGCGCAGCTGCTCCAGCTGGGAGACGAGCAGGCTCGCGCCGATCAGGAACAGGACGCACGCGGCGCCGACGAACAGGCCCGTACGGATGGACGTGTAGCGCCGGGACTGCTCGCTCGCGCTCCAGGTTATGGAGTCCGTGAGCGGGTCGAGCCGCGCCGCCGTGTTCCGTACGTACTCGCGGGCGTCCGGCACCGACGAGTCGAGCCCGACGTAGACCCCGCCGGTGAGGGCCGGCGCGGCCTTCGCGGGCAGGGCGCCCGGGGTGGCCAGGAGGCCCTCGCGCGCCCCACCTGCCGGGTCCTTGCCCTCGGTGGCCTTCTTGATGCCCTGGGGCACCGTCCAGACGACCTCCTCGCTCCTGGGGGAACCGGTGTAGGACGGGTCGATGTAGAGCTTCCGGCCGGGCTTGCCCAACTCCGGCGGGGCCGCGTCGTCCTGAGGCTGCGGCCCGGCCGTGTCGTACACAGGCCTCGGCAGGGCGAAGACGTCACCGTCGCGGCACGAGGGCAGCTTGGCCACCTCGCGCAGCGCCGCGCAGTCGCCGACGGTCAGGTTCGCGGCGTTTTCCGGGTCCTTCCTCCGGTCGCCCACCGAACTGTCGGACAGCGCGAACGTGTGCCGTACGCCCTTGGTCTGTTTCAACTGCCGGTCGGCCTCGGCGAGCGGGACGTCGCCCGGCACGCGAACCGACATCTGGGCGCGCGAGAGGTCCTTGCCCGTCTCCTTCGTGTAGTCGCTGGAGACCCCGGCGAACAGCATCTGCAGGGCGATCGCACCGGCCACCGCCACCGCGATGCCGTTGACCATGCGAGCCGCCGTACCGCTGCTCAACTGCAGTCGGCGTACGGCCAGTTGCCAGGCGACCGAACCGGAGCCGAGCCGCGCGACGACCGCCTCCACGATCCAGGGCAGCAGCGCGGTGATGCCGACGAGGATCAGGATGACACCGGCGGTCACCATGTACTGGTTGAAGTCGCCGTTGCCGCGACCCTGCCCGATCATCGGGTAGAGCAGGCCGAGTCCGCCCACCGGGAGCAGCAGCCGCCACCACAGCCGGCGCCGCGCGGGCCGGGCCGTGCGCACCACGCCGAGCGGCTCGATGACGACGCCGCGCAGCGCGAGCAGCGTCACCGCCACCGCGGCCGCCGGGACGGCGATCGCGACCAGCAGGGCGAGGGTGGGCGTCGGGTCGAGGTAGCTCGGGAAGACGCTGATGTCGAAGAGCTCGACCGAGCCCGCGATCTGACGGCCGATCAGGAAGAGACCCGTGCCGAAGACCAGCCCGAGCATCGCTCCCGCAAGGGCCTCTCCCGCGGCGATCCGCCGGGTCATCCGGCTGTCGGAGCCGACCAGGCGCAGCGCGGCGAGCCTGCGGTCGCGCCGTTCCCCGCCGAAGCGGACGGCCGCGGCGATGAAGACGCCGACCGGCATCAGCAGCACCACGAAGACCACGAGGACCAGCAGGAGGAGGACGGGGTCCATCCGCTCCGACGGCGCCCGCTCGGGCTGGAAGGTGTCGATGCGCGCGACCGTGGTGCCGTCGGCCTTCGGGGCGAGCCCGTCGGCGCCCGTGTAGAAGGCGAGTTCGGCCGAGCCGATCAGTCCGCTCTCACCGATGGTGCCGGTGACGCGGTACGGCAGCCGTTCGCGCAGCAGCTTGCCGTCCTGGGACTTCAGCAGCTCCTCCAGCGCCGGCGAGACCACCATCTCGCCCGGTGCCGGGAACTTCCCCAGCCCTGGTGGCAACGGCGCCCGGTCCCCCTCGGGCTCCAACTGCCGCCCGCGGACGTCCTTTCCGCGGTACTCCGTGTGGACCTTGGCGACGAGCAGGGTGTTGTCGGCCCGGGGAATGCCTGCGTCGCCGGTGTACGTGATGTCCATGCGGGCGTACTCGCGGTCGCTGCGGGCCTGCATCGCGTTCGGGATCGCCGTGGTGAGCAGCAGCAGCGCCACCCCCAGGCCGACGCCGACGGCGGTGAGCAGGACGCGCCCCCAGCCCTCAGGCCCGCCGGTGAACGCGAACTTGAAGCCCATGCCGAGGTCCCGCGACCACTGACGCAACCTCATACGACGCGCTCCATGTCCCGGGACTTCCCGTCCCGTACGACGATCTCGCGGTCCGAGTACGCGGCGACGCGGGGCTCGTGCGTGACGAGGACGACGGCGGCGTTGGCGGAGCGGGCGGCGTCCGTGAGCAGATCCATCACGCGCTCGCCGTTGAGGGAGTCGAGCGCGCCCGTGGGTTCGTCGGCGAACAGCACACGCGGGCTGGTGACCAGCGCGCGGGCGACGGCGACGCGCTGCCCCTGACCGCCGGAGACCTCGCCGGGCCGTTTGGCCTTGACGTCGTCGACCTCCAGGCGTTCCATCCAGGACAGGGCGGTGCGCTCGGCCGCCTTACGGCTGCTTCCGTTCAGGCGCAGCGGCAGGGCGACGTTCTCGACGCAGGTCAGCTCGGGGACGAGCTGGCCGAACTGGAAGACGAAGCCGAACTCCGAGCGCCTGAGCGCGCTGCGCTGGGCGTCGTTCATCGTCGCCATCTCCCGGCCGTTGTACGTGATCGAGCCCGAGTCGGGCGTCACGATTCCGGCGAGGCAGTGCAGCAGGGTCGACTTGCCCGACCCGGAGGGACCCATCACCGCGACGATCTCGCCGGGGTGGATGGAGAACTCCGCGCCGTCGAGCGCGGTGGTCGGGCCGTACGCCTTCCGCAGATCCTCGGCGGCAAGCAGGGAACCGGGGGGAGGAGTCACAGGGTCACCGCCTCAGCGAGTTTGTCGAGGCGCGCCGCGGTGAGCTCCAGCCAGCGCAGGTCGGCCTCGAGGTGGAAGAGTGCGTGGTCGCAGATGAGCTGGTCGGCGAGGTCGCCCTTGCGCTTGCGGTCGGTGAGGATCCGCATCATGCGCAGATGCTCGGAGCGCTGCGTGTCGAGGATCTCGGACGCGTTCCGGTGGGTGAGCAGCGCGAGGACGACCTTGGTGTACAGGGTCGACTGGAGGTACGGCTCCGGCTTCTCCGGCGTCCCGAGCCATCGCTGGACGTCGACGACGCCCGCCTCCGTGATCGCGTACCGCTTCCGCTCGGGGCCGCCGCCCGGCTCTATGCCGTCGACCTCCACGAGGCCGTTCTTCAGCAGCCGGGACATCGTCGAGTAGACCTGGCCGTAGTGCAGCGGCCGGTCGTGACCGAACTTCTCGTCGAAGGCCCGCTTCAGGTCGTAACCGTGGCGCGGCCCCGACTCCAGGAGCCCTAGAAGGGTGTGACCGATGGACATGCGGAGCACTCTACACACGGCGTATACACCACGTGTATACGCGTCGTGCATAGACCGCAGCAGGGCGTACGGGAGGGCAGGTCAGGGCCGATTGTCACGGTTCCGCTACACGGAACCGGGGCCTCCGTCGGCTACTCCGGCCGCGACGTGTCCGAAGGCGGGCCCTCCACCGGAGCAGGAGCCGGAGACGGAGCCGGAGCCGGCTGCGCCGCCGCATCCGTCGCCGTGGCCCCATGCGGTGCCGGCGACTGTTGTGGAGAAGCCTCACGGGAGTACGTGCGCAGATAGCCGACCACCGTGTTCGTCACGGCGACCAACGGCACCGCGACCACCGCGCCGCCGATCCCCGCGACCATGCCGCCCGCCGCGACCGACAGGACCACCGCGAGCGGATGGACGCGGACCGCGCGCCCGAGGATGAAGGGCTGGAGGATGTGACCCTCGATCTGCTGGACGGCCAGTACGACCACCAGGGTCATGACCGCCGTGAAGACGCCCTGCGTCACCAGCGCGACCACCACCGCCAGCGCCCCGGACACGACCGCGCCCACGAGCGGGATGAACGAGAACAGGAAGATGAAGACGGCGAGCGGGACGGCCATCGGGACGTCGAGGAAGAAGATGCCGAGGCCGATGAAGATGGCGTCGATCAATGCCACCATCACCGTCCCGCGGACGTAGGCGGTCAGTGTGCGCCACGCGCGCGGGCCCGCGCCCGCGACCCCGGGACGGGCGGCGGCCGGGACGAGCTTGAGCGTCCACTGCCAGATGCGCTTGCCGTCGTAGAGAAGGAACAGCGTCGAGAACATCGTCAGGAGGATGCCGGTCAGCGCCTCCACGATGACCGTCACGCCCTCCAGACCCGCCGAGGTGATCTCCTCGGTGTTCGCGCTGACCGCCTCACGCAGGTTCTTCGCGATGTCGTTGATCTGGTCCTCGGTGACATGGAACGGGCTGTTGAGCAGCCAGCGGCGCAGCTCGTCGATGCCGTCCTGGATCTGGTCGGAGAGGTTGTCGAGGTTCTCCATGACCTGCCAGGTCACGAACCACCCCATCAGGCCGATGACCACGAAGCCGAGGATCGCGGTGAGCGCGGTGGCGAGCCCGCGCGGCATCCCGTACCGCCGCAGGCGGGCCACCGTGGGCTGGAGCAGCGCGGTGATGAGGAGTGCGGCCGCGAAGGCGAAGACGACGAGCTGTACGGCGCTGATGACCCGCATCAGCACCCAGAGAGTGCCCGCGAGGACGAGAAGCCGCCAGCCGGCCTCGGCGGCCACGCGCATCCCCCACGGCACGACGGCGGCGGGATCGGGGCGAGGGGCGACACCAGGGGCGTACGAGGGCGGGGACGGCACGTGCTCGGGAGGGGCCGTCTCGGAGTCCTCCTGGGCCTCCTTCTCCGCCTCGGCGCGGCGCCGCTCTTCCAACCGCTCTCCCATGCGGGTGAGTCCGCCGCCGACCCGGCCGAGCCACCCTGGCACTCGCGACATGATCCGTCCTTTTCCCCCGAGCCCGCTCACCACTCCCCCCTGGAGTTGTCGGGTCCGACCGTACATGGCCGAAGCCCCTCACCGAAGGACGGTGAGGGGCTGCGCAAGGTTGAGCGGCGGACGGCTCAGTACCAGTTGTTGGCCTGCCAGAATTCCCAGGCCCCGCACGGGCCGCCGTAGCGGTCCTCCATGTAGCTGAGGCCCCACTTGATCTGGGTGGCCGGATTGGTCTGCCAGTCGGCGCCGGCCGAGGACATCTTGGAGCCCGGCAGCGCCTGCACGAGGCCGTAGGCGTCGGAGGTGGGGTTGTCCGCCCGGTAGTTCCAGCTGGACTCGTGGTCCACGATGTTGCTGAAGCACTGGAACTGGCCCGACGGGACGATCTGCCGCGCCATCTCCTGGACTTCCGCGACCGTGTACGACGCCTGGGGCGCGAAGCTGGACGGGTCACGCGTCGCGGACCGGCTGGCGGCCTCCTGCTGGGCCTCCTTGCGCTCCTTCGCCAGCTGCGCTGCCTTCTCGGCGGCCTTCTGCTTGGCGACGGCGTCGTCGGCGGCCTTCTTGCGCGCGGCTGCCTCGGCGTCCTTCTTGGCGGTCGCGTCCGCCGCGATGGCCTGAGAGTCTGCCTGCTGCGTCAGGGATGCGGTCTGCACCTGGGCCTGCTGGCCCGCGGGTATGTCCGCGAGGAGCGTCGAGTCGCCCGCGAGCGCCTCGGCGTCATCCGACGAGGTCTGTGCGGTGGTACCCGAGGCAACACCGACGACACAGCCGACAGTGGTGACCGCGGTGGCCGAGGCCACTGCGAATCCCCGGACCGAAATCCGGCTCACACGGTTTCCTTCCAGCATCGCCCGCCGCGGTGACCCTGGCGGACGCAATCGTGCCCCTGACTCTGGCCTCCCAACTGCGGGGTCACGGGAGGCACGGGCCCGGTGGGCAACCCCCTTGGCGGGAGCGCCGCGTGGTGCGCGGGCGGCATACGACGACTGTATGGAGTTCTGGGTCCTGCTGTTGTGCCGTACCGCTGGGGGTACAGGTGTGTCGTATGCGGGGCCTGACAGGAGTGAGACTCTGCCGTACCCCGATGGCGGTAGGCAATTCTGTGTTGCGTGTGAAAGCTCACACCTTGTTTGGTCCCGTAGATTTTCGGAAAACCGCACATGCCGAGGCGCCGCCCAACTAGGCTCACTGCCTTTGCTGGACGGCGCCAACTAGCGCGTAACCGCCGTGAAGTTGTGCAGTTCGGTCAGATGTGTCCGTCCTCCAGCATTTCCGTCACAAGGGCGGCAATCCGGGACCTCTCGGACCGCGTGAGGGTCACATGCGCGAACAGCGGATGGCCCTTCAGTTTCTCCACGACGGCGACGACTCCGTCGTACCGGCCGACCCTGAGATTGTCCCGCTGCGCCACGTCATGGGTCAGAACGACCCGTGAATTCGAGCCGATTCGGGACAGAACGGTCAACAGGACGTTCCGCTCCAGGGATTGGGCCTCGTCCACGATCACAAAGGCGTCGTGGAGGGAGCGGCCGCGGATGTGCGTGAGCGGCAGGACCTCCAGCATGCCGCGCGCGGTGACCTCTTCGATGACCTCGCGCGAGGTGACCGCCGACAGGGTGTCGAAGACCGCCTGCGCCCAGGGGCTCATCTTCTCGGACTCGGAGCCGGGCAGATAGCCGAGCTCCTGCCCGCCCACCGCGTACAGCGGCCGGAAGACCATCACCTTCTCGTGCTGTCGGCGTTCGAGCACGGCCTCCAGGCCAGCGCACAGCGCCAGCGCGGACTTTCCGGTGCCGGCCCGGCCGCCCATGGACACGATCCCGACCTCCGGGTCGAGCAGCAGATCCAGCGCGATGCGCTGCTCCGCGCTGCGCCCCTTGATGCCGAAGACCTCCCGATCGCCGCGTACGACACGGATGTTGCCCTCGGGCGTCATGCGCCCCAGGGCCTTGCCGCGCTCGGACTGGATCATCAGACCCGTGTGCACCGGGAGTTCGGACGCCTCGGGGACGTACAGGCTCTCCTGCTCGAAGAGAAGGTCCACCTGCTCGCCGGAGAGGGTCAGCTCGGACATTCCGGTCCAGCCGGAGGAGCCCGTGATGGCGAGCTCCGCACGGTACTCCTCGGCGAGGAGGCCCACGGACGACGCCTTGATGCGCAGCGGCAGGTCCTTCGACACGACCGTGACATCGAACCCCTCGGCCTGCAGATTGCGGGCGACCGCGAGGATGCGGGAGTCGTTGTCCCCCAGGCGGTAGCCGGTGGGCAGCACGCTGGGGTCCGAGTGATTGAGCTCGACACGTACGGTCCCGCCCAGATCCCCGATGGGGATGGGGGCGTCGAGTCGCCCGTACTTCACCCGGTAGTCGTCGAGCAGGCGCAGGGCCTGCCGGGCGAAGTAACCGAGTTCGGGATGGTGCCGCTTGGCCTCCAGTTCCGTCACCACGACGACGGGAAGCACAACCTCGTGCTCGTCGAAGCGGTTCATGGCGTGCGGGTCGGCCAGCAGAACGCTGGTGTCGAGAACGTAAGTGCGCCGGTCTGGCTTGTGGCGCTTTGTGCTGGTCACCACGGAAGGACGTACCCCCTCGGATGAGGTCGGGGAGCGACGGAGAGGATCTGGGCCGGTCGTCGGCCGCGATGCACGGGCCGAGAACCGGCCCTCCGCTTCGTCCGCGCTGTGACCGCACGGTCGGGCTGGTGCAAAGGGCCTCCCGGGCGGACGGCCCCGTGCCGTCCGCTGAGATACGACACCCGTGGTTCGGGTGTCGACCTGGAGGGCTTATGCCCTGGATGAGGCGCGGCCATGCCACGGCATATGACGGCGAACGCGTTAACTCCAGATGACATACATCACTGGCTACGTCACTGATGAGCGAGGGCTCGCCCGGCGAGTGAGCCGAAGGGGCGCGTCGGTGTCGAGAGTGCGACCGCGCGGAGTGCCCGACGAAGGAGGGTCGAGCACGGTCGTGCTCTCGACACCGGCTGCAGCGCCCCGGAGGCGAACCGAGCCCCAAAAAAGGGGGGCTCAGCCTCCGTAGCGGCGGTGTCGCGCCGCGTAGTCGCGCAGGGCGCGCAGGAAGTCGACCTTGCGGAAGGCCGGCCAGAAGACCTCGCAGAAGTAGTACTCGGAGTGCGCGGTCTGCCAGAGCATGAATCCGGAAAGGCGTTGTTCGCCACTGGTCCGGATGACGAGGTCGGGGTCGGGCTGGTCGCTGGTGTAGAGGTGCTTGCCGATCATGTCGACGTCGACGCTCTCGGCGAGCTGCTCCATGGAGGTGCCCTTGTCGGCATGGTCGAGGAGCATCGAGCGGACGGCGTCGGCGATCTCCTGGCGGCCGCCGTAGCCGATGGCGACGTTCACGACTATGCCGTCGACGTGCGCGGTGGACTGCTGGGCCTGCTTGAGCGCGGTCTGCACATGCGAGGGGAGGATGTCCGGCGTGCCGACGTGGTGTACGCGCCAGCGGCCGTCGGCGGCGAGGGTGCGTACGACGTTCTCGATGATGCCGAACAGCGGGACCAGTTCTTCCTGCGGGCGGTCGAAGTTGTCCGTCGACAGCAGCCAGAGGGTGACGACCTCGACGTCGGTCTCCGAGCACCAGCCGAGGAACTCCTCGATCTTGTCCGCCCCGGCACGGTGGCCCTGTGCGGTGGTGCTGCCGGCCGCCTTCGCCCAGCGCCGGTTGCCGTCCATGATGACCCCGATGTGCTTGGGCACCTGGTCGTGGTCGAGGTGGACTTCCACCCTGCGTGCGTAGACCCTGAGCAGCAAGCGGCGCAGGTTGTCGCGCAGGTTCACGTTATTAGTCAGCCCCTCCGTGCAGATGGCGGTCCCCCGAGGGCGACACCCTACCGCTGTGGGAGCCCCGCATTCCCTTGGGGTGCAAGGCCTGTGCGTTCCCGGCCGACCGCGATGCGACGGGCTGGGGCTGAGGAAACCTCGGCTGTTCGGGGGTGCCGTCGGCGGCAGCAGGGAGGAGTTCGAGGAGTGCTTTGAAGAGTGCTTCGAGGAGCGCTTCGAGGAGTGCATAGAAAACGGGCCGGTCCGTGGGGGGGAGACGGACCGGCCCGAGGGGGGGTTTCCACCATAACCCTTCGTAAGTGCTGCTGTGTGCATCGGCGTGCCACAACTACTCTCCGAAATCGCCCGGCAACGCCGAGGTGGATGCGGAGACGTTAATTCAGGTGCTGATCATGGCCGGATTGCAACAGAATCCAAGGAGAACGAGCGGGATGAGGGCGAATTCAGGGGTTCCTGACCCCTTGTGGGGCCTTCGGTGACATGTTCCCGGGGTACTCCGCATGGGTGACCGACCGCGAACGCCCGCTTGACGCCGTCGCTAACTTCGCAGCCATGGCCACCTTCACGACACCGGAGACGCCGGAGCCCATCCCGCTGGAGCTCGCCGAGTCGCGCCGGGCCCGGCGCCGCGGACTGCTCGGGCGGGACGGGATCGAGGGTGCGATGCTGCTGACTCCGGCGAGCGCCGTGCACACGGTGGGGATGCGGTTCGCGGTCGACGTGGCCTACCTGGACCGGACGTTTCGGGTCCTGGCGGTGCGGACGATGCGTCCGGGGCGGGTCGGGCTGCCCAGGTTCCGAGCCCGGCACGTATTAGAGGCGGAGGCCGGGGTGATGGAGCGGTGGAGCCTGCGGCCCGGGGTGCGGGTGACTGTACGGGACTTCTGAGCGGACCCGACGGACCTTCCGAGCGGACTTCCCACCCGGCCTTGCACCCGGTGGCCGGGCACCGCGCAGCCCCCTCCACTGCGCGGCACCGCCCGCGCAGCTTTGCTTACGCGAATTACCTTGGACTGAACCTATGCGAGGCGGAGAGGCGAGTCGAGCTGTTCCGGATAACGATGCGGAAAACCCGCCGGCCGATCTACCCGCCCCCTCCCATCTCAGCCCGCCTGCCCGACCGTCGACGGCTCTGCACTCGCGGCCGGATGTTCCGGGTGTTTACGGGTGATGATTTCCCTCATGTGGCGATCGCCCCATTCGCCCAGTGGCAGCAGCGCCGTGTTGAGCGCCTCGCCCAGCTCGGTCAGCGAGTACTCGACCCGGGGCGGCACCTCCCGGTACACCTCGCGGTGCACGACACCGTCCGCCTCCAGCTCACGCACCTGCTGGATCAGCACCTTCTCGCTGACCCCCGAGACATGCCGGCGCAGCTCCCCGAAACGCAGCGTCCCGCCCGCGTGCAGCGCCCACAGGATCATCGGCTTCCACTTGCCGCCCACCACATCCACGGCGGCGTCGAGACCGCAGCTGTAAGGACCCTTGCCCTTCGACATGTCCATCTCTCCCAACAGTGCCAACAACAGCAGGTAGCGGACAGGAACTGACCTAGTTCGGTTCTAACGTCGCCGCCATGACATCGAGGATCACATGGGACGAGGCAAGCGCGCGGCGCTATGAGCGACAACTGCTGCGTACGCCCTCGCCGTCCGGCACACCGGTCGCCGAGGTCGTCGGCGCGCTGCTCGCCGCGCACGCGCAGGTCCTGTCGGCGGCCGAGCTCTCGGTGGGCCTCCGGCTCGACGGCGCGACTCGGCAGGACGTACGCGCGGCCCTGTGGGAGGACCGGAGTGTGGTGAAGACGTACGGCCCGCGTGGCACGGTCCATCTCCTCGCGTCCGCCGAACTCCCCTTCTGGAGCGCCGCGTTGACCGCGATCCCGGTCGGCCCGAGCCCGTTCCCGCCGGACGTGCGGATGACGCCCGGGCAGGAGGACGAGGTGGTCGCCGCGATCGGTGACGCCCTGGACGGGAAGCAGCTGACCATCGACGAGCTGAACGAGGAGGTCGTCGCCCGCACCGGGCCCTGGGCCGGTGACCTGGTGATGGAGGCGTTCCAGGGCAAGTGGCCGCGCTGGCGACAGGTGATGCACCGGGCGGGCCAGTCCGGCGCCCTGTGCTTCGCCCCCAACCGCGGCCGCAAAGCCACGTACACCCGCCCGCCGCGCTTCGAGGCACTGCCCGCGGAGGAGGCCCTCGCCACGCTCGTACGCCATTATCTGTACGCCTACGGCCCGGCAACCCCTCAGCATTTCGCCAAGTGGGTTGATGGGCCGAAGAGTTGGGCTGCCGATCTCTTCGCCTCCCTGGCCGCCCGCAGCGGGATCGAGGAGGTCGACTTCGAGGGGGTGCCCGCCTGGGTCGTGGCGGGTGACACCGGCTTCCCCTCGGAGGGCGTACGCGGGGTGCGGCTGCTGCCGTACTTCGACGCGTACGCCATCGCCGCGCAGCCGCGTGAGCGGATGTTCCCCGGGGCCGCGTACCAGCGGGCCCTGGCGGGCGGCCAGGCCGGGAACTATCCCGTGCTGCTCGTCGACGGTGTGGTCGCCGGGGTCTGGCACCAGCGGCGGCAGGGGAAGCGCACGACGGTGACGGTGGAGCCGCTGGATCCGATGGGGCGCTTGGGGCGGCTGAGCGGGGCGCGGGAGCGGGAGCTCAGGGAGCAGGTCGAGCGGGTGGGTGAAATCCTTGAGGCCGCGCCGGAGTTGGTGGTGGGGAAGGTGACAGTCGGCGCGCACGCATGATCTGCGTCCGGCTGTAGTCCGCTGCGGCCGTTTCAGCTGTTTCAGTTGTTTCCGCTGTTTCGGCCGTTCCAGTGGTTTCGGCTGCTTGTCCGGTCGCGTCGATACGATGACGTCATGGGCCATGGAGTCGATGCGAAGAGCACCCGCGAACGTCTGGACGCCGTCGGCGCCGTGGACGTCGCCGCCACGCTCCAGGCCCTGGCCACGCCCTCGCGGCTGCGGATCCTGGCCCGCCTCCAGGAGGGGCCGTGCGCGGTCGGCGAGCTCGCGGAGGCGGCCGGGCTCGAGCAGTCGGCCTGCTCGCATCAGCTCCGGTTGCTGCGGAACCTCGGGCTCGTGACAGGTGAGCGGCGCGGGCGGTCGATCGTGTACGCGCTGTACGACGCCCATGTCGCGGAACTCCTTGAGCAGGCGCTGCACCATGTGGAGCACTTGCGGCTGGGGCTGCGGGACGAGACCTGAGGCCGCGTGGCTCACGGCCTGCGGGCCTCGATGAGGTGGCGGGTGCTGTGGGCCACGAACGGGCCCTCCGCCTCGATCCGTTCGTGCAGGGTGCGCAGGCGGTCCCGGTACCGGTCGACGGTGAAGCCGGGGACCATCCACACCACCTTCCGCAGGAAGTGCACGACCGCCCCGATGTCGTAGAACTCCATCCGCAGCCGTTCCGCCCGCAGTTCGACGATCTCGAGCCCGGCCGCCTCGGCCTCGGCGCGCTCGCGGTCGGGGTGGCGGGCGTTGTGCTGGGCGTCCGGCTGCGGGCCGAGGAAGTACTCGACGACCTCGTACGCGCTGCTGGGCCCCACGTGCTGGGCGAAGTACGTGCCGCCGGGTCTGAGGACGCGGGCGATCTCGGTCCAGTACGCCCGTACCGGGTGCCTGCTCACGACCAGGTCGAACGTCTCGTCGGCGAACGGGAGCGGGGCGTCCTCCGGGGACGCGACGACGACCGCGCCGCGCGGGTGGAGGAGGGCGGTGGCCTTGGCGACGTTCGGGGGCCAGCCTTCGGTGGCGACGGTCAGAGGCGGGAGCGTGTCGGCCGAGTTGAGGACCTCGCCGCCGCCGGTCTGGATGTCGAGCGCGGCCTCGGCCTTCGCCAGCCGCTCCCCCATCGCCCACGCGTATCCCCACGAGGGCCGCGCCTCGGTGGCCCGCCCCTCGAACCAGGAGAAGTCCCAGCCTTCGGTGGGGGCCGCTTCGGCTTCCGCGACGAGTTCTTCGAAGGTCGTGCGTGCGCGGCTCATGGCGTGATGGTGGCACCCTGGCTTTCCGGCTCGCGACTGATTTTGTTAGGCGTCGTTGTCGTGTCCGTGCCCCCGGCAGTCGGTGGGTGGGGTGTCGAAGCGGGTGGCCGTCGATGCGTTGCCGGTGAGGTCGTTGTCGGAGATCCGGCCGCCCGTCCAGGTGCCGTCGTGGGTGATCCAGATGCCGTGTGTCTGGGTCTTGCGTCGCTGGTCGTCCCAGACGCGGTTGCTGTGCACATGGGGGCCCGTGACAGCGGCCGCGGTGGTGAGTCCGGCTCGTACGGCGGGGGAATCCGGCAGTCGGTAGGCGGAGCCCGCTGCGGGGGTGCCGTCGCTCCAGGCCGTGGCCGCGCCGGGGTGCGCGGGAGCCAGGGCGAGTTCGGTCGCGGTGTTGAACGTGACCACGGCGCTCTGTGTGCCCACCGTCAGCTGCTTGCCGCGGTGTCCGTCCGGGGGCCAGTCGGCGTTTTCGTCGGTCATGGAGAGGCTGGTGAAGTGCACTCCTTCGCCGCCGCCCGATGTCGCCGGTGCGGCGCGGCGGCCGTTGTTGCGGATCCGGTTGCCCGCGATCGCCGTTTCCCGGAGGGCGGCGTCGATGCGTACGCCGTCGAGCGCGTTGTCCCGGATGTCGTTGGACTCCAGCACGATGTCCGTGGCCGGCTCCTGATCGCCGCCCGTCAGGTTGTGCTCCCAGTAGCCGTATCGTCCGTTGTTGCTGATGCGGTTGCCGCGGAAGGCGTACGGGCCTGGGGTGTTGCCGATCCCGAGGCCGTCGCGGACGTTGCCGTCGATGACGCAGCCGGTGACGATGCCGCCTCGTCCGCCGACGCCCGAGGTGCCCTGCGAGGACACGTCGAACCCGGCCTCGTGGTTGCCGAGCATCGTCGAGGAGGTGACCAGGAGTCCGTCGGCGCCCCAGTCGGAGATGCCGTACCGGTTGTCCTCGGCGTGGCAGGCGGTGATGCGGATGCCGCGGGGCGGCGGCCAGTTCTCCCGTTGCAGCTCCACGAAGATGCCGTTGGTTCCGTTGCCGATCGCGGTGCAGGCGGTCACCGTCAGCCGTTCGACGCCGCCCCAGCCGCCGATGCCGATTCCGATGCCCGCGCCTCCCATCTCCTCGCCGCCGATCTCCTCGCCGGGGTCCAGCCGTCCGCACCGTACGGCCAGGACGCCCTCGACGACCGTGTCCTGGAGGAAGTCACAGCCGAAACCGGTCGCCGCGGCGTCGTGCACGTACAGGTCGCTGAAGCGGCCCCGCAGCACGTACTGCAGGCCGATTCCCTTGGCCAGCGGGTCGTACCGCTCCGTCCGTACGCCCGAGCCGTCGACTTCGAAATGCGCGAAGGTGATGTCCGCCAGATGGTTGTCCGGGCCGGCTCCGTGCTGTGCGGCGGTGAACCAGGCGAGCGGCACCGGTGTCGTCGGATTGCCGGGATTGCACAGTACGAAGCAGGTGGCGCCCCGTCCGGCGCCGATCAGGGACACGCCGCTGCGCCAGAGTGTCGGCTGATCCCGCATCACATAGCGGCCGGCGGGGATGTGAATGGTCCGTGGTCGGCCGTCGGCGGCGCAGGCCGCGCCCACCGCGTCCACGAGCTTCGCGAACGCCGGCTGGTCGTTGGTGGTTCCGTCACCGACCAGACCGTGTTCGCGGGCGTCGACCGTCAACGGCATGGGCATGTGGGCGCTCCTCTCGGAGGGGACGCACACGAGTGGTGCGGCGGGCAGCCACCCGGTGGGGCGACGGCTCCTCAACTCCGAGTACCGGCTGTCCGCATCGCCCAATCATGCGGCCGGTCACGGATGCTGCGGGTGCCTTGGAATGTCCTTGCGGGTGCCTTGGGACGCTCTGAGCGGCCTTGGTCAAGCCCGGTGCGGCACCGCGCCCCGTAGGGGCGCGGGGAACTGCGCGACCAGCCCCCACCGGCCCGCGGGTTCACAACCGTTCCTCCAGCGGAGCGCTCAGCCTTGGGATGCCCTAGGGAACGAGAGGGCGTACCTCCTCGGCCGCGAAGCGGATGAAGCCTTCGGGGTCCGGTTCGTCGGCTGTGGGCTGGAGGATCACCGTGTCGGCTCCGGCGTCGGCCAGGCGTTCTACGGCCTTGGCGACCGTCTCCGCGTTGCCGGCGACTCCGGAGTCCGGGACCGATGCCCGGCCTTCTGTCTCCAGCACGGCCCGGAGGCGGGCGGCGGCGTCCGGGCCGGTGGCGGTGTGGAGGTAGACGACCAGCTTGTGGGGGTCGGTACGGCTGACCGACTGCCGCCCCTCGTCGATGAGTTGGCGAGCCTTCCGTATGCCCTCCGGCGGGGTGCCGGCGGTGAGGAGCGTACCGTCGGCGGCCTCGCCGGCCAGGCGCAGCGAACGGGGGCCGGTGACGCCGGCGAGGACTTCGGGGGCTGCGGGCGGGGGCCAGTCGAGGGCGACGTCGTCCAGCTTCACGTACCGGCCGTCGGTGGTGACGCGTTCGCCGCGCAGCAGGGCCCGCAGCGCGTCGAGGTACTCGCGCAGCAGCGTGACGGGCGACTCGGCCCGGGCGCCGACCTGCCCCATCCAGCTCTGCACCCCGTGCCCGACGGTCGGCATGAAGCGCCCTGGATACAGGCGGTCGAGCGTGGCGATCTCCATCGCGGTGACGGCGACGTTCCGCAGGGGCACGGGCAGCAGCCCGATCCCCACCCGCAACCGCTCGGTCCAGGCGAGCGCGGCGGACACGGTGGAGATCCCGCCCTCCAGAAAACAGTCCTCCCACAACCACAGCTCTTCGAGCCCCGCGGCATCGGCGGCGCGGGCCATGTCTCGCAGTTTTTCGGGCGGCAACTGGGGGCGGAACACGGCGCCGAGAGCAGTCATGGGACCTTCCTAACCCGGGGGTTCAGGACATACAACTCCTTTTTCAGTTGTACCTGAGTGGCGCAATCGCCCCATTGCCGCCCCTACTCCCCCTTGTTGGCCTCACGCGCGCCCGCATGATCAACTCTCGTGCCCTGCAAGGGAGACGGAGATGAGAACGATGGGAACAGGGCGACCGGGACAACTGCGGAACGGTGAAGACCAACCCCAGAAGCGTGAGGATGGGTGGCTTGGCTGCGCGGTGGCGCTGGGTGCGGGTTGCCTCGATCGGGGCCGACGCATCGTTCTGCACGGCCTCTGGCTCGGGGAACGCGCGTCGGGTGATGTCGCGCGTCGTCCTGTTCACGCGGCACGTCGCCAAGCGGCGGTCGTTCTGCGCGCCGCTCGGCGACGAAGTCCGCACCGACCCCGGCCTCGCCCTGCCTCGCCCTCTGCCCTGGGATCGGCTGGGATGCGCTGCCGGTCCCAGGGGGCGGCGGTCAGTTGTACATCTCCCAGTCGTACGTGAGCTGGTAGTGAGCTCCCTTCCCCGTGAAGTCGATCGTCTTCTCCGGGCTGTTGGGCTGGCCCGCCCAGCGGCTGTTCGGCGAAGAGATGACGGTTTGGACCGCGACCGGCTTCAAGATCTCGTCGCTCCACACGCGCTTGAGGAGGTCGACGATCTCGCCGAGCACGTAGCTCACGGCGAGCCCGATGGCCATGATGACGGCCGCGCTGGGATCGTCGAGCTTCCCGGTGATGGCTTTGGTGACCGCCTTGGCAACCTCTTCCCTCACCTTGTCGAGCAGGTTGCTGAGGAATTCGGAGATACCGCCCTTGTCGGCGTCCGAGAGCACCAGGATGACGGTGTACACCTTCGGGAATGTCACCTTGCTGTTCTCGGTGAGGCTGAACGTGGTGAACTGCTTCGGCGGCGAGTAAGTGTGCACCTCTCCGGAGTCGAATTGGCGCACCCGGAACTTCGGGACCGGGTGGGTGCCGCCGTCCTCGTCAACGGCCGTGCCGCTCAGGTCGATGTCGTCCTGGCCGATCTCGCCCCCAGTCTCCTTCACGCACTTGATCTTGTGGATCCGCAGCTCCAGGTTGCGCAGCTCGGTGCCGGTCGCCTGCGCCACCGACCCGCTCACGTCACCCACCAGCGAGTGGACCATCCGCTGCAGCTCGGTCTCCGGGAACTTCAGCGTCTCCGGGAACGGCAACCTGCTTATCTGCGCTTCGACGCCGGCCGACGACTTCAGGTCGACCCTGGCGAGGTCGCCGAACCGCTTCGTGCGGGACGTGCTGCCCTTCAGCTCCACCGTGATCTTGTCGACCGCCTCTTTCCGCTGCCCTTCGGGCAGTTCCTTGAAGCGACGGGCGAGTAATTGCTCGGTGGTCGTGGCTGCAGACGGCAGCGGATACTTGGCTGGGTCGCCGTGGTGCGCGGCGACCTTGTCCGCGGCGAGCTGGAATTGCAGCGCGACCCGGTCGGCGACGGCTTTGAGTTTGGCGCTGGGGATGTCGGTGACGACGAGTTCCTTGTTCTCGGCCATGGACGTGTCTTCTCCTGTGGTCGGTGGCTGCGTGACGGGACGACTCTTCTTGACGATGGATGTGGCTGCGGAGGAGGCCGCAGGTCGTTTCCGCCGTGTGCTTGCTCTGTCACCGAGGAGGCGTGAGGTGTCGTCTTACGCGGGAAGATCGGCCCTTACGACGGGCTTTACAGAAGGTCAATGGGGGCGAGGCGTGGTGGGCGAGTGTGCGAGCCGCAGGCGTGGAGCCGGTGGCAGCGGCGCGGGCGCTCCCGTCTCCGGCGTGGCACGGAACGCCTCGATCATGTAGGCGGCGAAGCGGCGGGAAGCCGTGAGCCGGGCGGGCCGCGGCAGATCCTGGACTCCCCGGTGGGCCATGAGCATGAGGGTCAGGTCGTCGACGACGAAGCCGGGGCGCAGCTGACCGGTCTCCTGGGCGCGTCGGGCCAGTTCGGCAACCGCGCTCGTGGTCCGCTCCCGGTCGGCGTCGAAATCCATGGCCTCGGGGAAGGCCGCCATGAAGGCGTCGGCGAACCCCCGGCTGTGCGCGTGGAGTTCGCAGATCCGCTCGATCAGGCTCCGGAGTCCGTGCCACGGGTCCGAGTCCGCGAGGGCATCGCGGACGGCGGCCTGGCAGGCTCGCCACTGCTCGGCGTAGGTCTCCACGATCAGTTCCTGCTTGGTCGGGAAGTGCCGGTACAGGGTGGCCGGGCCGACGCCTGACTGCCGGGCGACCTCGCGCATGGGCGCGTTCAGGCCCTCCTCGCCGAACACCGCGCGGGCGGCGTCCAGGATGCGGGCCCGGTTGTCGCGGGCGTCGGAGCGCACGAGGTGAGGCAAACGGTCGGTCATGGCCTCTCACTTTAGCCAAACGGACGGGGGCGTCCGTTACGGTCCGACGACGGGTGATGCCACAGGTGATGCCACCCCGTACGCAGTACCCGTGACCTGTACGTTCACCACCCCGAGGAGCAGCGATGAAAGCCGTCGTGATCAGGGAGTTCGGAAACCCCGACGGACTGGAGGTCGTCGACTTGCCTGTGCCCGTCCCTGGTCCGGGGCAGGTGCGGATCACCACGGAGGCGATCGGGGTGGGCGGTGTGGACGCCGTGATCCGCCGCGGAACGCTCGCCGGGCTCGGCCTCCGGGAGGGCCACCTCCTCGGCAGCGAGGTGGCGGGAACCGTCACCGCGGTGGCAGAGGGCGTGGACCCCTCGTGGATGGGGCGGCGGGTGTGGGCGTTCACCGGCCTGTCCGGTGGGTACGCCGAGCAGGCCGTCGCCTCGGTCGAGGACGTCCTTCCGCTGCCCGACGGCATGACCGGCGCGGACGCGGTGACGCTCGGCAGCTCCGGCGCGGTCGCCCACTTCGCCCTGGACCGGGCCCGTGTCGCGCCCGGCGAGACGGTGCTCGTGCGCGGTGCGGCGGGCAGCATCGGGATCACCGCGGTCCAGCTCGCGGCCAGGGGCGGCGCGGGCGCGGTGGTGGTCACCACCTCGTCCCAGGAGCGTGGCGCCCGCCTACGGGACCTGGGCGCGACCCATGTCCTCGACCGCTCCGGCGAGGGCGGCCCGGACGCGCCGTCGGGCTTCGACGTGGTGATCGATGTCGTGGGCGGTCCCGAGCTTCCCCAGTTCCTGGACCGGCTGAACCCCAACGGGCGGTATGTGGCGGTCGGCGTGGTCGCCGGGCAGCCGCCCGCGGACTTCGGCATGCGGCTGATCGACGCCTTCCGCAGCTCGCTGTCGTTCGCCACGTTCAGCCTGGACACCGTGCCCGGCCCCGACCGGCAGGCCGTCCGGTCGTCCCAGTTCGCCGCGGCCGCCCACGGGGACCTGCGCACGGTCGTGCACGAGGTGCTCCCGCTGGACAAGGCAGCACTGGCCCACCGCGAGATGGATGCGGGCAAGGTGTTCGGCAGGGTCGTGCTGGCCCCCTGAGCCAGCCGGCCAGCCGGCCAGCTCGCCCGGGGCCGGTCGCCGCGCGTGCGGTCCGTGCGGTCAAATCACTCCGCTTGGGGCCGCTGCGGTTGGCCTCGGTCACGCCCCCTTCGGGAACGTCACCTCCACTCGGCGGTTTTTGCGGCGGCCCTGTTCCGAGGTGTTGTCTGCGATGGGGTAGTCCTCGCTGTAGCCGCGTACCTCGAAGGTGACGTCGGGGCCGAGGCCTGCGGCTGCCAGCTCGTCGTGCACCACTTCGGCCCTGTTCTTGGAGAGGGTCACGCCGTGGGCGTACGAGCCGAGGTTGTCCGTGAAGCCGAAGACGCGGACCTTCGTGGCCTTCTGGGCCTTGATCTCGTCCGCGATCGCCTGGATCCGTGAGCGGGCCTCGGGGTTCAGTTTCGAGCTGTCCTTGGGGAACAGCACCTCCGCCTGGAGCGCGAACGTCACGTCCTCGTTCGTGTCCTCGCGGCGTTCCTCACCGCCGAGGTCCTCGACAACCGACTTGATGTCCAGCACGCGTGCGGGCGCGAGCGTCGCGCCGTCGGCGAGCTTCAGGCCCGGGCTGTTCGCGTCCACCTCCGGTGGTTGGGAGGTGGTGACGCTGCCCGGGGGCTCGCTGGGGTCGCCTTCGTCGGCGTACACGGGGGTGAGGGGGGTCATGAAGACGAGGGTGGTGAGGGCGGTGAGGGTGGTGGCGGTTGCCCTCGCTCGGAAGGTGGAGGGGAGGGGCATGGTTACTCGCCCTCGGAGAGTTCGACGGAGGCCGGGGGCATGGCGCCGACCTGGAAGGAGACCTTGGTGGTGCCTTCGGGAGGGGCCGGGAATTGCGCGTACCAACTCGCCGTAGCACCCGGGCTGATCTGGCCGCTGAACTTCGTACACAGGCAACGCCCCGAGGTATCCCGAAGGATGAGGTACTTCTTCTTGCCCTCGTTGTCGACCAGGCTGGCACCCGACAGGGACCCTCCGTTCGAGCGCAACTCCCGTTCGTCACTCGCCCAGTTGGCACCGAGCCAGGAACGGCTGCCGTCGTTCTTCACATTGCCGGAAACAGTGACGAAGCCACCGGAGTCGCGTTCGGCAGATGTGATCGTGACTGTAATGTCCCCGTCCTTGGCCGTCGCCAACGGATCACCGGACGGCGCTGCAGACGTTTCCTGACCCCCGTCATCGTCATTGCTCGCAGCAGGAGCCGACGAGGGTGACTCCTTGTCAGCCTTGTCGTCGTCACCGCCACCCCCGCCGCAGCCGGCCACCGTGAGGACCAGCCCAGTCGTGATCGCCACCGCGGTCAGTACCGTGCGGCCCTTCATGGTGTGCCGAAGATTCATCGGTCCGGCTTCCTTTCACTCAACCAGATGCACAGAGAACAGCACGGACGCGTCGGGAAGGTCGTCCAAAACGAAATCTTCGGGGTCGATTTCCACGGGGTCGCCGTCACAGTTGAGTTCGACGATGTCCGTGGGGTTGTCAGGTACCTCGAAGTCGCAGCGGGGCTCGATGACTGCCACGGCATTCGCCGTCGCCTGCATGTCCTCTGTGCCCGGGATGATCGAGTCCCCGACCGCGTAGTTCGTCTCGATCTCTACCTCGTAGCCGGGGTAGTCGCCCTCCTCCCAAGGCTGGAACCCCGTGACGCTCGCGTCGTTTTCGGCAGCCAGCTGATTGGCCGCGGCGGCAGCTCCGGCGCCGGTGGCCTCTTCGGGGTCGAGCCAGTCCAGCCAGTTGTCGTCCACGCCGATGGCGCCTTCCAGGCCCTCCATCAGCTCGTCCCGATCCTCTTGCGCAGCCGCCAACGCAGCAGCGTCCGCCGCGGATTGAGCTCCATTCCGCGCGGACGCTGCCTGGGCGAACGCAAAGAGGGCGAACGCGGCAAAGAGCAGAATCCCCGTCAGCCAGATGTAGATCGGGAGAGTCTGCCCTCTGTCGCTGCGTAGGTGGCTACTGCTTAGCCACCGCCTCCACCGATCACGTCGTTCACTGCGTCGCCGATCGCACCCGAGATCAACCCGTCCAACCCCAACTGGTCGATCAACGTGAAGATCCCCGCAATCAAAATCATCAGCCCCGCATACTCCACAAAGCCCGCGCCGCGATCCCGCTCGCGCCCCCGCATCCGGGAGACAACAGTCCGCTTCCACGTCCCGAGCCCGCGCTTGACACCGTCCATCGACATCTTCGCCACCATGGCCACTGTCCTCCCGCCCAAGACCACAACCGTCCCGCGCACCGTACGTGAGAACCCGCCTACTCCGGGTGGGCCCAGGGACCCAACTTCCCGAGATCGGAGTCACCGGTTCCACCCCCCGTGAGCCGTGCCCAGCCAGTAAGCGATTGCTTCGCTGCGCGAAGAACTGTGCAGCTTTGCGAAGATGCGGTTGATGTGGTTCTTGACGGTCTTCTCGCTGATGAAGCAGGTGGCGGCGATCTGCTGGTTGTTCATGCCGGCCGCGATGAGATCCATGACCTCCACCTCCCGTGAACTCAGTCCGAAATCCCGTCGGTTGTGGTCGCCGCGGTGGAGCCCCGCCGCGTAGCCGAGTCGAGCCTTTGACGACTGTGCCACAACTGGTTGCAGCTGCGAAGAGAATTCGTTCGGTTCGTACGAAACGCTGAGCGAATCCGAGACAGATTCCGAGACAGCCGCGGCGGAGGCCGTGAAGGCAGCACGCCCGTCCCTCAAGTCCCGTACCGCCGTGATCAGTTCCTCGGCCGTGAACTCGCCGTGGACCAGATAGCCCACCGCACCCAGGCGCAACGCCTCCGCCACCACCTCGGGTTCACGGCTGTACGTCAGCATCATCACCGGTGCCCGGCGTGCCAGCGAAGGGAGAGCGGTCAGGCCGTCCGTGCCGGGCATGCGTACGTCCAGCAGGATCACGTCCGGGCGTTCGTGGGTCGCGGACGTGAGCGCTTCCGCTCCGTTCGCCGCCTGTGCGACGACCCGGATGTCCGGGTGTGCGCCCAGCAGGGCCGCGAGGCCCGCCCGGACGACCGGGTTGTCGTCGGCCACGAGCACTCGCAGGAGCGGGCCGGGAAGTGCCTGGTCAGGCATGTGCGGCCTCCTCTTGGGGAGTGTGTGAGGGGAGCGGGGGCAGCGGAGTGCCGGACGTTCCCAGGGGGAGGTCCACCTTGACTTCCGTGCCTCCGTGCTCCCCTCGGTGCAGCTGGATGCCCGCGCCTATCGACGTCGCGCGTTCCAGCATTCCCAGCAGACCGAAGTGGCCGGATTTCGTCAGGTGTTGTACGTCATCGAGGGATACGGACGTGCCGGTTCCGTCGTCTCGTACGGTCAGGTGCAGTGTCGAGGTGTTGTCGGATTCGGATTCGGATTCGGCTTCGAGGGTTACCTCCACCGCCGTCGCGTCCCTCGCGTGCCGGTGTGTGTTCTCCAGTGCCTCCGAGAGGATGGCGAGGAGTTGGTCGGCTGCTCCGGGAGGGAGTACGAGGGTGGGGGCTGCCCTGTAGGCGAGCGTCGCCTTGGTGCCCGTACGGGATTCGAAGTCCTCCACCCTGGATGTCAGTTCCGTTCGCAGGTCCGTGGGTGGGCTCGACAGGGCTGTGTGGTGGCGGAGATCCGTCAGGACGTCCCTGGACTCCGCCGCCGCGCGGCGGGCCGCGCTCGCCACCGCCGTCGCCTGGTCCTTCAGCACACGCGGATCCGTGTCGTGGTCGGCGGAGACCGCGAGTGCCTCGGCCGCCAGGGACAGGCCGTGCAGGGTCTTGGCCACCGAATCGTGCATCTCGCGGGCGAGCCGGGCCCGTTCGGACTCGACGGCCTCGGCGACGGCGAGGCGGGAGTTGGCCTCCGCGAGCGCCTGGCTGGCCGTACCGAAGTGGAACATCAGATTGCGGAGGGTTACGCCGATGATGCCGGCCGCGATGCAGAAACCGGCGACGAGGAGGGTGCTGGCGCCGGCGCCGGGGCGGTGTTCCCAGGCCCTGAACACCGTGAGCAGGACGACGAGTTGGAGGCCCGTGAAGATGCCGGAGCCGCGCCAGCCGTACAGCAGGCCGGAGAGGAGGGGGGTGCAGACGGCCGCGTACGCGAGGGGGGAGGCGGGAGATGCCGTCAGCAGGAGTACCGCGCCGAAGACCAGGTCCACCGCCATGAGGGTGGGGTGGGCGAGGAGGCGGGGGGCGAAGCGGTCCCAGTCCCTGAGCATGGCGTACGAGCCCATGACGCCGAGGACGGCTGCCGCGAGCACTCCGTAGCGGGGTGGGCCGTCCGTCGCGTTGGCCATCGCGAAGGGGGCGCCGATCGCGATCAGGGTCAGGCGGACTGCGAAGGCCTGGCGGCACAGGGCCTGCAAGGCGTTGAGTTGAAGGCGGAGGCTGCCAGGCGCTGCCGCGTCCTCTGCGAAGTAGCCTGCGGCTCGCTTGGCGAGGGGGACAGTTTGGACGCTGCGGGTCCGTTGTGGCTTGTCGCGCCGTTCCCCGCGCCCCTGACGGGGCAAGGCAGTTCGGACAGTGCCGGTCCGTTGTGGCTTGTCGCGCCGTTCCCCGCGCCCCTGATGGGGCGCTCCAGCCGAGCTCTGCTTCCATAGGCCAGCCATCTCAACGCCCCAGAATCGAGCCGAAGTTCGTTCCCGACCCCAAGAACATCCCCGTGGCGATGAGGATCATCGTGGCCGGGAGCATGAAGACGAGGGTGACCATCGTGGCCTTGGGGATTGTTTTGGCGGCGCGGCGGCGGGAGTTCTGGGCGTCTGTCCTTCTCATGTCCGTGGCCAGTTGGATGAGGGTTTCCGCGATCGGGGAGCCCAGTTCCTCGCCCTGCTGTAGGGCCGAGACGAACTGGGCTACCTGCTCGGACGAGTTGCGCTTGCGGAGTTCGTCGAAGGCCTGGCGGCGGCTGACGCCCATGTCCATCTGGCGCAACGTGATCCTCAACTCATCCGCCCACGGGCCCTCGTAGTGGTCCGCCACCCGGTCCAGGGCCTGGCGGAAGCCGAGGCCCGCCGAGACCACGACCGCCAGGACGTCCAGGAAGTCCGGGAGGGTGCGGTCGATGACTTCCTTGCGTTCGCGGATGGCCTGCCAGATGAGGGCGTCGGCGGCCAGCAGGCCGAAGGCCAGGGTCAGCACGGCGAACAGGAGCTGTCCGTTCGTGAAGAAGACCAGTCCGAGTACGACGCCGAAGAGGCCGTAGACCGCGCGGCGGGCCGCGTAACGGTTGAGGGTGAGGCCGCCTGGGTTGCCCGCCATGTCGATGCGGCGGCGCTTGGCGTCGACGCGGCGCGGGCCCATCAGGCGCAGGACGAGGGGCGCGAAGCGCATGCCGAGGCGGTCGACGGCGGAGTCGGCCTTCGAGACGCGGGTGGATCCGACCTCCAGGGCGAGGGCCAGGTCGCCCGGGAGCTTGGCCTCCGCGCGGATCATACGGATGCCGAGGAAGAGGCCCGCGACGGCGAGGCCGGTCAGTGCGGCGAGCAGTAAGGCCAGCAACGTAACTCCCCCTCACACTTCGATCTTGCCGAGGCGGCGGATGACGAAGAAGCCGACCGTGTAGAGGCCCATGGCGATGAGGACCAGGACCTGGCCTACCGGGGAGCCTGTCACTCGGGCCAGGGCGCCCTCGTTCGAGGAGTTGATGAGCAAGAGCGAGCCGAGGCCTAGTAGCGGGACCGTGAAGGCGGTCGCGTTGACCTCGGAGAGCATCGTGCGGACCTCGCGGCGGGTCTCCTTGCGGTCCTCCAGGGTCTGGGTGAGGTTCCGCAGGGAGTTGACCACCGAGCCGCCCGCCTTGTTGGACAGGACCAAGGTGGTGACCAGGACTACGAGTTCGCGGGACGGGAGGCGTTCGGCGAGTTCGCCGAGGGTGTCGTCGATGGAGCGGCCGAGGCTCAGCTGGTCCGCGACCCGGGCGAGTTCCTCGCCGGCCGGGGCCTCCAGTTCCTCCGCGGCCATCGCCAGGGCCGTACGCAGGGCGAGGCCCGCGGCGGAGGCGTTGGCCAGGAGGCGGGCCACGTCGGGGAGTTGGTTGATGAAGGCCTCGATGCGTTTCTGGCGCTGGTAGTTGAGGAAGATCGCGGCGCCCCAGACGCCGATCGCGGCCGCGATGGGGCCGAAGAAGGGGGCCAGGGCGGCGGCCGCGATCAGCCACAGCGCCACGACGACGGCAGTGACGTACGTGAAGAACTCGCCCGCCGTCACGTCGAGTCCCGTCGCCGAGAGACGCAGGTGGATGGTGCGGCCCAGGCGGGTGTGGCGCAGGCGGCGGTCGACGGCCGCGAAGCGGCGGGCGCGGCCCGCGGCCGTGCGCAGCGGGCCGCCGGCGAGGCGATCGACGAGGGCCTGGCGCTGGGCGCGTCCGGACGCGTACGTGTGCACGCCCGCGACGGCGAGTGTGCCGCACAGGACGGTGGCGCCGAGGGCGAGCAGGGCGGGGTTGTTCATGACTCGCTCCTCTCAGTCTGGTCTGTCTCTGTCTGGTCTGTCTCTGTCTCTGTCTGGTCTGCCTGGTCCGTCTTGTCTGTCTTGTCTGTCTTGTCTGTCCTGGTGGTGGGGGTCATCCGATGGCCTGCCTCGTCTGGAGTACGTCGATGGCCTCGGCCACGCGGAACGCGGAAGGCAGCGGTTCGCCCGCGACGTACAGCTTCTCGGCGACCGGGCGGGGCAGCGGAAGGTGTTCGAAGTGGCCGTGGACGACGCGGTCGGGGCCGGTGGGGCGAGGGACGAAGCGGGTGACGGGGGCGATGCGGAACTGTTCCCGGCCGTGCGAGACGAGCAGGGCGATCTCGGTGACCTTGCGCGAGCCGTCGGCGTGGCGGGCGAGCTGGACGACCACGTCCACCGCGGAGTTGATCTGGTCCTTGAGGGCCTCGAAGGGGATCTGGACCTCGGACATCGAGCCGAGGGTCTGGAGGCGCATGAGGGCGTCCTCGGCGGAGTTCGCGTGCACGGTGGCCAGTGAACCGTCGTGGCCCGTCGACATGGCCTGGAGCATGTCGAGGGTCTCGCCGCCTCGGACCTCGCCGACGATGATGCGGTCGGGGCGCATACGCAGCGAGTTGCGGACCAGGTCGCGGATGGTGATCTGGCCCTTGCCCTCCACGTTCGGGGGACGGGATTCGAGGCGGATCACGTGCTCCTGCTGGAGCTGAAGCTCCGCCGAGTCCTCGATGGTGATGATGCGCTCCTGGGACGGGATGAGCCCGGAGAGCGCGTTGAGGAGGGTGGTCTTGCCCGTGCCCGTACCGCCGCTGACGATGACGTTGAAGCGGGCCCGGACGAACGCCGCGAGCAGCATCAGCATCTGCTCGTCGAGCGAGCCGAGGCCGATCAGCTCCGGGAGCGTGTACGCGCGGGGGAAGCGGCGGATCGTGAGGGTGGGGCCGGTGAGGGCGAGCGGCGGGATGATGACGTTCACGCGCTCGCCGGTGGGGAGGCGGGCGTCGACCATGGGGTTCGACTCGTCGACGCGCCGGTTGACGGTCGAGACGATGCGCTCGATGGTCTGCATCAGCTGCTCGTTGGAGGCGAAGCGCAGGGGCAGTTGCTCCACGCGGCCCGCTCGCTCGACGAAGATCGAGTCGGGCCCGTTGACCATGATCTCGGTGATGGACGCGTCGGCGAGGAGTGGTTCGAGTACGCCGAGCCCAAGGGCCTCGTCGACGACTCGCCTGATGAGCTGGGAGCGTTCGGAGGACGAGAGGACCGGCCCCTCGCGGCTGATGATGTGCCCGAGCACCCGCTCAAGGCGCACACGCCGCTCGGCCGCCGCGAGGCTGGACATCTCGGCCAGGTCGATCTCTTCGAGCAGCTTGGCACGGTAGACGGCGACGAGGTGGCCGTCCTCACGCGCGGCTCCGCCCTCTTCGGGGGCGGCGATACGGGCCTTGAGGCTCATGTCTTCAACTCCCTTCCGGGGGAGAGTCGTTCGGCATCGGCATCGGCATCGGCATCGGGATCGGGGGTTCAGTCGTCTTCGTCATTGGGCATGGTCGCGTGGCGGACGATGTCCAGGTCGGCCCAGTCGTCCCCCACGAACGGGATGAGGACGGGCACGTCCACGGTCACGGTGGAGGTGGTGGTGTCGCCGCCTCCCTTGGGTGCGGATACGTCCGCGTCGAGCCAGTCGCTCATCGCTGCGTACCCCGCCGCCTCCCCCGCCCCGTCCTGCGACGCGACCCGTGCCGCCGCCCGCGCCCCTGAACCGGCCTGGTTGATCGCGTAGCCGATGAGCCCGAGCTGGATGGCGGCCATGCCGATGATGAGGAGGATGGGCAGATACCCGGCGAACTCGAGCATGGAGACGCCTCGGTCGTCCCGAAGACGTTTCAGACGCTTGAGACGCTTCAGGAGGGGCTTCATCCGTCATCCCCCTCCCCCTCCAGCGCGGCCCCCGCCTCTCCGTCGACGGTCCAGTTCACGTCGAAGCCCGGGAAGAAGAGGGGTACTTGAGCCCTGACGCTGGCCTTCATGACCGCCCCGTCCACGGAGCAGCCGATCTGGGCGCCGTCCCAGGCACCCGGCAGACGCTCGCTGCCCGCGTCCTGGCAGGCACCGCCGTACGCGCCCGGAGTCACCGCGTTCGCCGCCGTGGCGGCCCTGGCCGCCTCATCCGCCGCGTTCCCCGCCAGCGAGTACGTGTAGCCGTACAACACGCACTGCCACAGGATCGTCATCACGACCAGCAACAGCGGGAACATCCCCGCGAACTCGAGCGTCACCGCGCCCCGGTCGCCGCCCTTGCGGCGCAGGGCCAGCGCGCCCCGGTCCGAGGAGGACTTGCGGCGCTTGCCGCCGCCCCCTTCCTTGGTGGCCACCAGGCCCAGCTCCCCCGCAAGACCCCACAGCGCCTGCTTCACGGTGGAGCGTGCGTCCAGGTCCTGCATGCGGCCCGCGTCGACCACGGACTGGAGTTCCTTGAAGGCGGCCGGGACCGCGGTGTGGGCCACCTTCGTGCCGGTGACCCGTTCGACGAGGGACGGCTGGATCTCCGTACCGCGGGAGAAGCGGTTGACGACCGTCAGCGTTTCCTCCGCCTTGCGGATCTGGAGGCGGTCCCACATGCGGACCATGCGTTTGGCGGCGCGGACGGCGACCACGTCGGGGGTGACGAGGAGGAGGGCCTGGTCGGCGAGTTCGACGGCGGCGGCGGTGGCCGAGTTCATCTGGGCGCCGCAGTCGACGACCACGATCTCGTAGCGGGAGCGCAGGGCGTTCAGGATCAGGCGGGCCGCCCGGTCGGTGATCTCCTCGCCGCGTTCGCCCTCGGCGGGGGCCAGGAGCAGGCCGAGCCCGGTGTCGTGGGTATAGACGGCGTCCTGGAGGACGCGTGGGTTGATGTCCGCGATACCGGCCAGGTCGGCGACGGACCTGCGGAACTGGACGTCCAGGTACGAGGCCACGTCTCCCGACTGGAGGTCCAGGTCCAGGAGAGCGACCGTACGGCCCGACGCCCGTGCGGCCAGCGCGAGCTGGACCGCCGTGACCGTCGCGCCCACGCCGCCCTTCGCCCCGGTCACCGTGACGACGGTGCCGCCGGGGCCCGCGTACAACTCCGGCGTACCGCTGCCGAGATGGCGCCGCATGCCGAGCGACCACGCCGCGGCGGCCTGGACGCGTTCGGCGAGGGCGTCGTAGCCGAGAGGCAGGCCGATGATGCCGCGGGCGCCGGAGTCCATCGCCGCGGTCAGTACGCCCGTACTGGTGTCGGCGGTGATGAGGACGACCCCGACCGCCGGGAACCGCATCACCACGTCGCGGACGACGTCCAGCGCCGGCATCGGGCCTATGCGCTCGTGGACCAGGACGACCTCGGGCAACTCGTCGAGGGACTCCGCCGCGAGCCGCGCCAGGGTGTCCTGGAGCGCCGTGGTGTCCGGGACCGGCGCCGCGGGTTCGGCGTCGGGGAGCTGGCTCAGCAGCGTGGTGAGGGCGCGGGCGGAGTCGATGTCGCCGACGGCCGGCAGGATGCGGATGGTCATCGGCCGGTCCCTCGGCCGGGCTTCGTGGGCTCCGACACAGGCTCTGAGCGCATCACGGCCTCCTACTTGTCCTCGTCGAGGGTGTACGAGCGGTCGTCGGGTGCGACGGCGGTGTCGGAGCCGCCCGCGACCAGGGCGAGTCGTACATGGGTCGCGAACGACTCGGCGTACGCGACGCGTTGGGTGTCGGCGGTGTCGAGGGCGAAGGTGATCGGGACCGCCTCGGTGGCGGTACGGCGGCGGTCGTCGCTGTTCTGGGACGGGTCGAGGGCGGTCAGCTTGCCCACGTCGATGACCCTGGCGCCCTCGACGATGACCTTCGACTGGTCCTTGCCGGCGTCGTTCTCGGCCTCGAACGTGGCGTAGATGTTGACCCGCGCACCCGGGTTGATCTTCCCCGCCACACCGGTCGCCGCGTCGATCATGATCGCGATCTCCTGCTGGCCGGCCTCCAGCTCGGGCCGGTCCACGATCATGTCCGTCTGGAGCAGCGAGCCCTTCTCCAGCCGGGTGACCGCGATCTTCCCGCGGATCTCGGACAGGTCGGTGACGGCGGTCGACGACAGCCACCGCTCGGGCATCGAGACCTTCTCGAACTGGTCGGACGTCAGCTCACGGTAGGGCGCGACGTCGCTCTTCAGGCGGTACGCCGCCACCTCTGGGCCGACCTTCGAGTTCACGTCGCGGATCACCGAGAGCACTCCGGCGAAGGCGCCCAGGGCGCACAGGACCGAGAGGACCAGCAGGATGACGCCGCGGCGCTGGCGTGAGTTCATGACGCGGACAACCTCGATCGGGGGGCGGGGACAGCGGGGGTCGGGCGGTTGTGCCTGGTGCTCGGCTTCTGTGCTTGGTGCAGTTGCTGTGGCTCTGGCTCTGGCTCTGGCTGTTCAGGTGTACGTACGTGACTTACGTAGTGCTCTGCGGCTTACGTAGTGCCTGGGGGCAAGGCGCGTACAGAAGAAACTGCCCGTACCGCGGCGTTCGGAAGCTCCGGTGGCGGAGGCAAAGGTGCCGCACAGAAACCGCAGCGGTCACCGATGAGTTCAAGGCCGCACCAGTGGCACTCCTCGCGCCGTACGGACGAGACCAGTTGGTAGAGCACGGACACGTCGTGCAGTCCCGCGGCGAACTCGGCGACCTTCCCCGTGCCCCACCAGCGCGCGGACTCGGCGGGCAGCGGCACGGTGGCGACGCCCTGTACGCGCCAGGCGGGCGCGAGGGTCGCGGTGATCCAGTCGCCGGGCAACTGCCCGGGCGCGACGAGCATCCGCGTGCCGAACTCGGGCCCGTTCAGCTCCTCTTGACCATGGCCGACACGGATGAGCTGCGGCCGCGGATTGGCCAGTACGGCGAACTGGGCACCCGGCACCCACGACTTGGCGTGGGACTTCAGGGACACGGGGATCCGGTCGAGCTTGGTGACCGAGCCGAGCAGGGCGCCCGCGTAGATGTAGTGGGCGAGCAGACGGGCGGAGGAGGCGAGCACACCCGGGCTGAAGTCGCAGACGGAGAGCTGGCGCAGCTGCTGAGCGAGGAGGGCGAGGCCGAGTGGCGGCAGGTCGACGCCGATCAGTGCGATGCGGTCGCTCTCCAGGACGGAACGCACGGCGTGCAGCCGCCGGGGGACGTCGACGGGTACGGAGGACGGGTATAACGCGATCACGTATCCGTGCTGCTCGATGAGCGTGTGCATCCCCGTGATGGAGCTTTCGAGGCTGTCGAGGGGCTGGACGACGGCGGGCGGCGTCTGCCGGTCGTGCGGGGGGAGCACCAGATCGGAACTGGTGACGGCTATCGCGGTCGGCACGCTGCACACCACCCCGTTCACTGTGGCGGGGGTGGTCGACCACCGCCTCAGATCGCCCCTGTGACGTCGCCCTGTGACGTCATCTTGCAGCAGAACCATATCCACGGCATGGCCCGATCAACACCGAATCTCCGAGATCAACTCACCGAAGGTGCAGGGTGATCCACACAGAGTGAAACGCATATGCCTCAAGTCGGGTGTTGTGCAAGGGGTTTGAGGTCGGCGTGTCCGAAGTCGAAGCCGGGCGAGAGGTCTTGACAACTCGATTGGTCTGGACCAGCTTGTACGTCCAGCGGTGGCCACCGTTCCCCCACACCTACCCCCCACCGGAGGCCGAAGTGAACCGCGTACCAGGCATGCCCAGATGCACCTTGGCGGGAGCCCTCGCGGCCGTGCTCACCGCGTCCGCCCTCGTCCTCACCGGCCTGGCGGGCCAGGCGACGGCGACGAAGGCACAGGCGATCAAGGAATCGCCGAGCGACGCATCCGCGAACGAGGCCGCCGCCCTGCCCAAGCACGCCGTGACCGGCTACTGGCAGAACTTCAACAACGGCGCGACGGTCCAGAAGCTCTCCGATGTCCAGTCCCAGTACGACATCATCGCCGTGGCCTTCGCGGACGCGACGGGGACGCCGGGCGCCGTGACCTTCAACCTCGACTCGGCCGGGCTCGGCGGCTACGGCGTCGACCAGTTCAAGGCGGACATCAAGGCCAAGCAGGCCGCGGGCAAGAAGGTGATCGTCTCGGTCGGCGGCGAACGCGGCGCGGTGTCGGTGAACGACTCGGCCTCGGCCACGAACTTCGCGAACTCGGTGTACGCCCTGATGCAGGAGTACGGCTTCGACGGCGTCGACATCGACCTGGAGAACGGCCTGAACGCGACGTACATGACGCAGGCGCTCAAGTCCCTGTCCTCGAAGGCGGGCGCGTCGCTGGTCATCACCATGGCACCGCAGACGATCGACATGCAGTCGACGTCGAACGGCTACTTCCAGACGGCCCTGAACATCAAGGACATCCTCACGGTCGTCAACATGCAGTACTACAACAGCGGTTCGATGCTGGGCTGCGACGGCAAGGTGTACTCCCAGGGCTCGGTGGACTTCCTGACGGCCCTGGCCTGCATCCAGCTGGAGGGCGGCCTCGCCCCCTCCCAGGTGGGCCTCGGCGTCCCGGCCTCCCCCAGCGGCGCGGGCAGCGGCTACGTCTCCCCGTCCGTGGTGAACAACGCCCTGGACTGCCTGACGAAGGGCACGAACTGCGGCTCCTTCAAGCCGTCACGCACGTACCCCGACCTGCGGGGCGCGATGACGTGGTCGACGAACTGGGACGCGGCGGCGGGTAACGCGTGGTCGAACGCGGTGGGGCCGCACGTGCACGCGCTGCCCTGACGATTGCCCTGCCCCAGACGGAAGCCCGGCGGCAGAACGGCCCGCATACGCGCGCCACCGCCGGGCTTCCATCTGCCCCGACCAACGATTGGAAGATCCAAACCTTCCCATCACACCTCAGCGGCCAGTTCGAACCACACCACCTTCCAGCCGGGGGTTCGGGAGCGGCCGGTGAGGGGGTAGCGGCCCCAGGAGTCCGCCAAGGCTTCGACCAGGTACAGGCCTCGGCCGAAGTCCTCGTCGGGCGTGCGGCGTAGTGGGACGGGGAGTTCCGGGTGGTCGTCCATGACTCCGATGCGTACGACTCCGGCGCGGGAGCGGAGTCTGACGGTCACCGGGCCGTCGGAGTGCTTCACCGCGTTCGAGACCAGTTCCGAGGTCAACAGCTCTGCGGTGCCGGCCAGTTCGAGGGAGCAGCTGTAGACCGTGCTGTACGCGGAAGGGCCCGTGCCCCAGCTCGACACCGTGCAGATCGACAACTCGCACGGGCCCGACTTCCTGCATGCCGACACCCAATTGGCGAAGTACCGTGCCCACTTGGACTGGATGGAACGCATCGCCCTGTCGCCAAAGGCGTCACGCGACTACATCCGCGATATCGCCAACAGCCTTTGAGGAGAAGCCAGATGAACGACATCACCTGGGACGAGCCCTTCTGCGGGGAGGGAAACTCCTGCTTCCGCCTCGGCACCGACAACCACGACAACGCCTACATCGCCATAGCCGGCGCCGAGGACGTTCTACCTCACCGACACCCGCGAAGCGCTCCGCATCCTCATCCGCGACATCAAGGCGGGCAAGGCAGATCACCTCCTCTGACGGCCCGCACCGACAGCCGGTTCGGAAACGGTGAAACATTTCCCGGGGGTCACCGCATCAATGAAGTGAGGGCGGCGGTTCAGGGATCGCCAAGGGATCACGGGGGGCGTACGCATGAGGCACGGGCGCGCTGACGGCTACGCGGAGTTCGCCGCGGCGCGGGCCGGGCATCTGTACCGGTCGGCCTGTCTGCTCACCGGCGGGGACACCCATCTCGCCGAGGATCTCGTGCAGGAGACGCTCGGGCGGCTGTACGTCAGCTGGCGGCGGGTCTCCCGGGCCGACAACCCCGCCGGGTACGCCCAGACCGTCCTCACGCGTACGTTTCTTGCCCACCAGCGGCGGCGCAGCAGTACGGAACGTGCCACGGACGTCCTGCCCGACCTGCCCGATCCGTACAGCGCCACCGCCGACGCGCCGCTGCGGCTGACCCTCGTCGAGGCGCTGGGGCGGCTGCCCGTCAAGGACCGGGCCGTGGTCGTCCTGCGGTACTGGGAGGACCGCAGTATCGAGGAGACCGCCGACGCGATGAACGTCAGCCCGGCGGCGGTGCGCACGCGCTGCGTGCGGGCCCTCGGGCGGCTGCGGGTGCTCCTCGGTGACGGGCTCAGCGAGTACGCGCCCTCCTGAACGGTCCCGGCCAGGCCCGGCCCTCTCGTCCTGTCCCAGTTTCCCCAGTCCCATTCCGACGACCTTGCGAAGACGGTGGTTTGCCATGCCCGCTGAAGACCACGAGAGCCACGACGCCCACACCGACCCTTTCGAAGACCGGCTCGGCCTCGCCATGCGCCAGGCCGGCGGCTCCTTCGAGACCGACCGGAGCGCCCTCGCCGCCGGCGGCGCGGTACGCGGCCGCAGGTTCCTGCTGCGGCGCCGGGCCGCCGTCGCGGGAGGCGTGGCCGCCGTCGCGCTCGTGGGGGTGGGCGGGACGCTGCTCGTGCCCTGGGGCGGCGAAGCCGATGGGCGGCAGTCCGTGGCCGCCGGCCGGACGACCCCGACCGCTCCCACCGAGAACGCCGGCCAGGTCTCCGGCGCCGACCTGGTCCGAACCCTCAAGAGCCTGCTGCCCGAGGGCGAGTTCAGCGAGGAGCAGGGGCGGGACACGGGTGCGGAGTCGCTGCCGTACGCCCGGGTCGTGTTCGACGACGGCAAGGGCAAAGGTGCCGTCTCCGTCAGCCTGAACCGCGTCGAGCCGGGGAGCGAGCAGGCCCGCCAGGTGACCGAATGCCCGGACAAGGCGCTGGTGCCGTACGACCACTGCACCACCAGCGAACTGGCCGACGGCTCGGCCCTCAAGCTCTTCCAGGGGTACGAGTACCCGGACCGCCGCGTGGACACGAAGTGGTGGACGGCCGACCTCGTCACCCCTCAGGGGCAGCACATCAGCGTGAGCGAATGGAATGCCGCGGCGGAGAAGGACGCTCCGGTCAGCCGGGTCAACCCGCCCCTGTCCACGGACCAGTTGAAGCAGGTGGTCACCGCCGCGGCCTGGCGTGCCGCCGTCGACGCCATCCCCGAGAACCCGAAGGCCCAGGCCCCGGGGACCACGCCGAGCACGCCTCCGGGTGCCGACGGAGCCGCGGTCGGGCAGACGCTCGCCTCCCTGCTCCCCCAGGGCGTCGAGGTGGTCTCGAAGGGCGGCCAGGAGACCGAGTACGCGAATGTCGTGGTGGACGACGGGAAGGGGAAGAGCCTGGTTCAGATCAACGTGCAGCACGGCATGTCGGATGTCGAGGACCAGCTCTTCGGGGCCGACGCCGAGACCCTGCCCGACGGAACGAAGGTCGCCACGCATCAGGGGCCGGGCGAGAAGGGCGGGGCCGGGGTCGTCATGTGGACGGTCGACACCATCGGGACCGATGGCATGCGCGTGGTGGTCAGCGCCTTCAACTCCGGTACGCAGCACGACGCCGCGACCCGCGAGACACCCGCGCTCACGATGAAGCAGCTCAGGGACATCGCCACGAGCGCGAAGTGGCGACAGCAGGGGTGAGACGCCCAGGTCAGAAGAACTCCGACCACGGCTGGTCCCAGATCTGCTTCACGCACAGGACGATGAAGATCAGGCCCGCGATCACCAGCATGGCGTTGCTGAGCATACCGTTGCGCCATTCGGCGGGCGTGCGGGATGAGTTGAGGAGCCAGACCAGGGTGAGGGCGAGGAAGGGGAGGAAGGCCGCGCCCAGGACGCCGTACAGGATGATCAGACGGAAGGGCTGGCCCTCGAACAGCAGCACCATCGGAGGGAAGGTCAGCCACAGCAGGTACGCGCGGAAGGGCCAGGACTTCTCGCGGGCGCCGGACGCGATCTCCTCGCCGGTCACCGCGCGGCGCGCCCGGTAGCGCTCGACGAAGTCCGCGAACATCAGGCTGACGCCGTGCCAGACGCCGATCAGCGAAGTGAACGACGTGGCGAAGAAGCCGATGAGGAAGAACTTCGACGTCGCCGTGCCGTACTCGTCCTCCAGGATGTCGCCGAGCTGGACGAGGCCCTTGTCGCCGTCGGCGATGGCGACGTTCGAGGCGTGGAGGAGTTCCGCGCCGACGAAGAGCATGGCGATGACGAAGATGCCGGTCGTGGCGTACGCGACGCGGTTGTCGAGGCGCATCACCTTCATCCAGCCGGTGTTCGTCCAGCCCTTCGCGTTGACCCAGTAGCCGTACGCGGCAAGGGTGATGGTGCCGCCGACGCCGCCGATCAGGCCGAGGGTGTTGAGGATGGAGTCCTTCTCGTCGGGGAGGACCGGGAGCAGGCCCGCGAAGGCGTCGCCGAGGTTCGGGGTGACGCGGATCGCCAGGTAGACGGTGACGACGAACATGACGCCCACCAGGACCGTCATGACCTTCTCGAAGACCGCGTACTTGTTGAACCAGACGAAGGCCAGGCCGACCAGTCCGCTGAGGATGGCCCACCACTTGAGGTCCATCACGTCCGGGAAGAGGGCCTGGAGGGGTAGTCCCGACGAGGACATGGCCGCGGCGCCGTAGACGAAGCCCCAGATCACGACGTAGACGACGAAGAACCAGGACGTCCAGCGGCCCAGGCTCGCCCAGCCCTCGAAGAGGGTGCGGCCGGTGGACAGATGCCAGCGGCCCGCCGCCTCGGCCAGGGAGATCTTGACGAGACAGCCGATGATGGCGGCCCAGAGGAGGGTGTAGCCGAAGTTCGAGCCCGCGATGAGGGTCGCGACGAGGTCACCCGCACCGACACCGGTGGCGGCGACCACGATGCCGGGGCCGATGTACTTCCAACTGGATTTACGGGGGCTGGAGATGGCCTCGCCTGTCGCTGTCTTTCCTGTCTTTGCCGTGTTTCCCGTGGTGTCCGCCATGCCGATCAAGAAATCGCAAAGTGGGCGATGGCACAAGAGGGCATGCGGTGAAGGAAATCCGGCCGTACGCCCATCTAATTTCGGCCTGGTCTTGACCCGGTCATGCCAGACCTCCACGATGAGCGCCACACCCGCACACAGGGACCTGTCGGCCACTTCGACGACAGGCCCGGGCACGTCGCACTGAACCACCCCCCGCTCCAATCCCCACATTTCCGGAGACCCCGGAAACCCTGGAGAACCTAGGAGACTTCATGCGGCTACGCACGAGAGGCAGACGCGCCGCCTTCCTCGCCACCCTCCTCGCCCTCGCCCTCGCGGCCCCCATCACCGCCACGACCACCGCCTCCGGCGCGCCCGGCGAGGCACCGGCGGCCGCGTCCGGCGCCGACGACGAGATCCGCCAGTACGAGATCCATCTGCACCACAGCACCGCGGCCACCCGCACGGCCATAGCCAGGACGGGCGTGTCGGTGGACGAGGCCGACGAGGAGACCGTCGTCGTCTCGGGCCGCGCGTCCCAGGCCAAGAAGCTGAGCCAACTCGGTTACGAGGTCTCGCCGCTGGGCTCGGCTCCCGACCGTTCGAGCAGCGCCGACGCGGGCGTCCTGGACTTCCCCTCCGCCGACTCGCGCTACCACAACTACGCCGAGATGAACACGGAGATCAGCCAGCGGCTCTCGGCGTACCCGAACATCATGAGCAGGCGCGTGATCGGGAAGTCGTACCAGGGCCGGGACATCGTCGCCATCAAGATCAGCGACAACGTCGCCACCGACGAGTCCGAGCCCGAGGTCCTGTTCACCCATCACCAGCACGCGCGCGAGCACCTCACCGTCGAGATGGCGCTCTATCTGCTGCGTGAGCTGGGTGCCGGGTACGGCTCCGACTCCCGGATCACGAACCTCGTGAACAACCGCGAGATCTGGATCCTCCCGGACCTCAACCCGGACGGCGGCGAGTACGACATCGCGACCGGCGCCTATCGCTCGTGGCGCAAGAACCGCCAGCCCAACAGTGGTTCGTCGTACGTCGGTACCGATATGAACCGCAACTGGAACTATCGCTGGGGCTGCTGCGGCGGGTCCTCCGGTTCCACGTCCTCGGAGACCTACCGGGGTGCCGCTCCCGAGTCCGCTCCCGAGGTGAAGGTCGTCGCCGACTTCGTGCGCAGCCGGGTCGTCGGCGGTACGCAGCAGATCAAGGCGGGCGTCGACTTCCACACGTACAGCGAGCTGGTGCTGTGGCCCTTCGGCTACACCTCCGCCGACACCACGACGGGGATGACGGCCGACGACCGCAACGCCTTCGCCACGGTCGGCGGGAAGATGGCCGCCAGCAACGGCTACACGGCCGAGCAGTCCAGTGACCTCTACATCACGGACGGCTCGATCGACGACTGGCTGTGGGGCAACCAGAAGATCTTCGGCTACACCTTCGAGATGTATCCCTCGTCCAGCTCCGGCGGCGGCTTCTACCCGCCCGACGAGGTCATCGAGCGCGAGACGTCCCGCAACCGGGACGCGGTGCTCCAGCTGCTGGAGAACGCGGACTGCATGTACCGGTCCATAGGCAAGGAGGACCAGTACTGCTGACGGACGTGTGAGGGTGCGCCCCGGCCTGCCGGCGTGCGGCGCACCCTTACTCCTGGAAGTACGTGCCTACTCCTGGAAGTACGCGTCCAGGACCTCGTCCAGCTCCGTTTCCCACTGCTTGACCTGGCCGCGGGACGGGATCGCGATCTCGACCGGGTACCAGCGGCGGTCGGGCGTGTGCACCGTGACGGTGAACCAGCGGCCGAAGCGCGACGTCTCCGTCTCGACCGCGCCGATCTCGTCCCAGCGGAACTCGGCCTGCTGGTCGTCCAGGCGCAGTCGTACGCCACTGTGGTCGGCGGTGATCTTCGCGCGCCGGTCGGACACCTCGAAGACGGGACCTTCGGGATCGGCCTCCTCCTCGGACGACGCCGACTCTTCGGCCTCTTCGGCGGGGGTCTTGTCCCCGGCCTTGTCCGCCGCCTCGTCGTCGGTCTCGTCGGCCTCGTCGTCGGCATGGTCGGCAGCCGTCTCTTCGGAGACGGCCTCTTCGTCTGCCGCGGTCTCCTCGACCGCGTCCTCCGGCTCGGCAGGGCGCGGGCCCGTGATGCCGGGGACGAACGCCGGGTCGGCTGCCGCGCCTTGCAAGGGCTGGATGCTGGGTCCTATGCGCTGCTCCACGGTGGGCAGTATGGTCGACGATCCTGTGCCTGGAACAGTCGGGCCCCATTCTCCTGTGCGTCTGTCTGTGGGTCTGTCCCCTTTGTCGTCCTGTAGTCCTGCCGTCCTGCCCCGCAAGGGAACCAGGGAACCAAGGTGCCGCATGGCGGCGTGGACTGTACGGGGATTGCATCGCGGACGTCAGGGGGCGGGACGTGAGCGGCGTTTCAGGCGGAGGCTTGGACGGGGGCCGACGTGTGCTGCCCCCCGGAGCGGACGATCCCGAATCCATCGGGCCGTACCGCGTCCTGGGGCGGCTCAGCACCGTCGGCATGGGCCGCGTCCATGTCGGGCGCTCGCCCGGCGGGCGGCTCGTCGCCGTCAAGACCCTGCTCGCCGAAGGTGAGGTGAGCGACGCAGCCCGCAGGCGGTTCGCCCGCGAGGTGAGCCTCGCACGGCGGGTCGGCGGCCCGTACACGGCGAACGTCGTCGACGCCGCGCCGGACGCCGAACGGCCCTGGATGGCCACCGAGTTCATCCCAGGACCCTCGCTCCACGACCTGGTGCGCCTCTGCGGGCCGCTGCCGTCCGACGCCGTGCTCCGGGTGGCGGCCGGTGCGGCGGAGGCGCTGCACGCCCTGCACGAGGCGGGCGTCGTGCACCGGGACGTCAAACCGGGGAACATCCTGCTGCCTGCGGACGGTCCCCGGCTGATCGACTTCGGCATCTCGCAGGCCACCGACATCACCCGCACGACGCTCACCCTGGGGACGATCTCCTACACGTCCCCCGAGCAGGCCCGCGGCGAGGAGTCGACGGCCGCGTCCGACGTCTACTCGCTCGGTGCCACCCTCTTCCACATCGCCACCGGCCGTCCGCCGTACCGGGACACCGGCGACACCCTGCGGCTGCTCGGCCAGGTCGCACGCGGCGACCTCGACCTCGCCGGGCTGCCGCCCGAGCTGGAGCCGCTGGTCATGCGCTGCCTGCGCGACGACCCGGGGCAACGCCCCCGGCCCGGGGAACTCCTCGACGAGTTGGCCCCGGTCGTCGCCGCCCGACAGGCCGCGACCGGCGGCGCGCCCTGGCTGCCGCCGGAGTGGCTGCGCCTGATCGAGGCGTACGAGACGGAGGTGCGCGCCCTCGGGGAACGGGGCCCGGCGGTCCCGGATCCGCGTGCGCCCGGCCGACCGGGCGGGGGCTCCGATCCGGCGGACCCGGCGGCCACAGCGTTTCCAGCACCCCCGTCGACGCCTCTGCCGGAGCCCGCGGCGGCCCCGGCTGTCCTGGCGTCCCCGGCCGGCGACGCTCCGACGCGGGACCTGCGGGCGGCTCCAGCGCCGGATCCACGGCTGCGCGTGAGCGGCCCGCCGCCCCGGCCCTTCGGGCGCGGGCCGGGCGGACCGGGGAGGAGGTTCTCGGGTGTCTGGTGGCTGGTACCGCCGGTCGTCCTGAGCATTCTGGCCGCCCTGATCGTGCTCTGGGTGGTGCCCGGCCGGGACAACGACTCGGCCGCCGCCGGCGGCTCGCCCGCCACCGTGACCGCGACGGCCACGCGCACCACGGAGAACTCCCCGACTCCCACATCCGACCCGACGGCCCGGGCCTTCGCGGCCGTGCGCACGGGGGACTGTCTCGACGCCTACAAGAACACCTTCACGGGCAGGTGGAGCGCCGAGATGCCGAAGCGGGTCAACTGCGCCGCCTACGAAGCCCATGTGAAGGTGACGTCCACGAACAAGGACGACGGCACCGACTGCCCCCGTGGGCCGGACCGAAGCCATTGGCTGTACGACAGCGGCGCGGACACCAAGATCCTGTGCCTTGAACGACAGTTCTCCCCCGCCAGGTGTTTCCCCGCCAGGAGCTCGGGCGACGACGTGGAAGGCGATCTGATGGCCTCCTGGGACTGCGACAAGGGGGACCAGCTGGCGCTCCCCTACGAGTTTCTGATGCAGATGACCGGCCTGAACCAGGGGTCGAGCGGCGACTGCTCGTCCGATGACGGGCACCGCTACTGGAAGTGGATAGTGCAGGGCGGGGAGGCGCACATCTGCGCGTGGCGGCTCCCGCCCGGCTACCCGGAGACGAAGAGCTAGCGCGCCGGAAACGGTCCGGCCGCCCGGCCGCGTGGGTCGGGCGGCTGGGCGGTCGGGCCGTTTCAGGCGCGCTGTGTCGCCGCTCTATACGAAGACGCTCAATACCGCCGCCACCACGAACCCGGCCACGGACAGCACCGACTCCAGGACCGTCCAGGTCTTGAGGGTGTCCCGTTCGGAGAGGCCGAAGTACTTGGCCACGATCCAGAAGCCGCCGTCGTTGACGTGCGAGGCGAAGATGGAGCCCGCCGAGATCGCCATGATGACCAGGGCGATGAAGGCCTGCGAGTGGTCGCCCTCCGACAGCAGCGGCGCCACGATGCCCGCAGTCGTCACGATCGCGACCGTCGCCGAACCCTGGGCCACGCGCAGCACCAGCGAGATCAGGTACGACAGGACGAGCACCGGCAGGCCCACGTCGTTGAAGGTGTCCGAGAGGGCCTGCGCGACCCCGCTGCCCTTGAGCACGGCGCCGAAGATACCGCCCGCGCCGACCACCAGCAGGATGTTGCCGACCGGCTTGAGGGAGGCGGTCGACACGGTCTCCAGGGACTTGCGGGACCAGCCGCGGCGGATGCCGAGGAGGTAGTACGCGAGCAGCAGCGCGATGGTGAGCGCGACGAAGGGGTGGCCGAAGAACTCGATCACGCTGCGGCCCGTGGAGGGGTCGAAGGCGATGGAGGAGAACGTTGACAGGAGGATGAGGAGCAGCGGGGTGCCGATGATCGTGAAGACGATGCCGAGCGGGACCGGCTTCTCCGGGGGCGTCACACCGTCCTTGCGCTGCTCTTCGGCGAGCGCGGCCTTCGCCTCGTCGGCGGCCTCGACCATGTCCTGCGGTACGGGGACGAAGAGCCGCTGACCGATCCACGCGGACCAGGCCCAGGCGGCGAGTACGGCGGGGATGCCGCAGACGATGCCCATCAGGATGACCCAGCCGAGGTCGACCTTCAGCAGTCCGGCGGCGGCGACGGGACCCGGGTGCGGCGGCAGGAAGGCGTGGGTCATGGACAGTCCGGCGAGCAGCGGCATCGCGTAGAGCACGATCGACTTGCCGCCGCGCTTGGCCGCCGCGTACACGATCGGCGCGAGCACGAAGATGCCGACGTCGAAGAAGACCGGGATGCCGAAGATCAGGCCGGTCAGGCCCATGGCGAGCGGGGCGCGCTTCTCGCCGAAGAGGCCCAGCAGCCGGGAGGCCAGCACCTCGGCTCCGCCGGAGACTTCGAGCACGGCGCCGAGCATGGTGCCCAGGCCGATGATGATCGCTACGTGTCCGAGGGTGCCGCCCATCCCGTCTTCGATGAGCGAGACGGCTTCGGACCGCTGGACGGTGCCGAAGAGTTCGGTGACGGAGAGGCCGGCCGCGAGGCCGACGGCTATCGATACGGCGAGCAGGGCGACGAACGGCTGGAGTCTGACCTTGATGATCAGGAAGAGGAGCAGAACGATGCCGAGGGCTGCGATGGTCAGCAGGCCTGCTGTGCCATCGATGAGCAGGAGCAGGCCGCCGGTGTGGGGTGGGGTTTCGGACATTTGGGGGTCCTCTGGGTGGGGGCATGG